>JAZUKT010000337.1:0-1616 GCA_045643445.1 Eubacteriales bacterium | reverse complement strand
CCAACTTTGTCTTCCTAAGACCGCTTGGCCTCCGACTTCTCAATCCGCCCGGCGTTCCACGAACCAGCGATCCCGCTCGTAGTAGAGGTACGTTGTCTGTCCGTCGATCCGGCACTCGTACCGCAAACCGAAGCCGCCCGCCCGGAGACTGGCCGCCCGCCGCACGTCCACGATCCGCTCGACGCGATAGACGCGCCCGTCCGTCCAGCGGATCCGCCGCGGTGTGATCACGCCGTCGCGCGAAAAGGTGGCGTTCACGTCCACGTAGACCTTGTACGGATTCTCCGGCAGCGTCCGATCCAGCGCGTGCCCGACCGTCTTCACCGTTTCGCCGACCCGCGGCTCGTATTCCGCTTCCGGCTTCATCTGACTGAATATCATGTTCTCCTCCGTTCTATCGCCTCCGCCAGTTCAAACCGGTGCAGGCATCCGCGCTGTACGGAGCCGCAGCCGAACCGCCGGCGCAGCGTATCCACGCAATCGTCGATCTTCTCCCGCTTTTCCCGTTCGACAGGATCGGAGAAAAACGTCATCTGCTCCGCCGTCCGCTCTTCGACGAGGCGTGCGGTGCGGATGCCGATTCCCCGCAGCGGCTTGCGGCTGTATGCCGATCCGTCGAGAACGTAATGATCAAGATACAGCTGATAGGCGATCTCCGCGATCTCCGCCGTGCTGTTCGTCGAGGTGACCGACTCAAGATGCCACTCCGCCATCCTGCTCTTCGTGCCCGTCTGCTGCCGCCGCTCCACCGCCGCGTGATCGACGGGCTGTCCGTCCGCCGCTCGACCCGCTTTTCCGCCGGAAGCAGGACGGCGCGCGCCGAGCGTCCACTGCCGCGTGAAGCACATGAGATCCCGATCCCGCAGCCACAACTCCACGAGCTGACAGCGGAAACCGCCCTCTCTGAGCCGAGCGGCCACCGTTTCCGCCACCGCGTAGATCATCCGGCGCACCTCTTCGTCCGTCGTCATGTCCCGCACCGTTGTGCAGCTGTTGCCGATGCTCTTGATCGGATCCGCCGCCTCCGACGGGATCACAGGGGAATCGTCCTCGCCGCGCGCGTAGGCCTTGAGCATCCCGCCGACCTTGCCGAACTGCAGCTCCATCAGCCGGTCGTCCGCCTCCGCGAGCTGCCCGATCGTATGGATGCCGAAAAGATCCAGTTTTTTCTTCGTCCGGCCGCCGACCATCAGGAGCTGATCCGCCGGAAGCGGGTAGACGATCTCGCGGTAATTCTCCGGCGTGATCACGGTGACGGCGTCCGGCTTTTTGTAGTCCGAGCCGAGCTTCGAGAAAATCTTGTTCCACGACACGCCGACCGAGACCGTGATACCGAGTTCCCGAACAAAAGTTCTCCTTATTTCGTCCGCGATCTCCGCCCCTGCGGTATAATGTCCGAATCGTCCGAGGCAGTCCGTCACGTCAAGCCACTGCTCGTCAAGGCCGAAGCTCTCGTGCCGATCCGTGTAGCGCGCGTAGATCTCGTTCGCGCAGGAGGAAACGTACAGATACAGCTCCATCCGCGCGGGCAGGACGTACAAATCGGGGCAAAGGGCGCGCGCCTCGCCGATTGTCATGCCCGTTTTCACGCCTGCCAGCTTGGCCAGCTGATTTTT
>JAZUKT010000336.1:0-15249 GCA_045643445.1 Eubacteriales bacterium | reverse complement strand
AAAGCGAATCCGCGGTATAATAGAGAAAGAAAACGAACATCGTGAAGGACGGGAACGACATGAAAGCAGCGAAAACGGTCTATGTCTGCAAAGAATGCGATTATCAGAGCGCCAAATGGCTCGGACGGTGTCCGCAGTGCGGCGCGTGGAATTCCTTCGGCGAGGAGACCTATACCGCACCGGCGAAAGCGTCGGGAGGCGGCCGCTCGCTCGGTCTGAATCCGACCGGGGAACGCGAGCACGCGGTGAAATTCAACGAATTCACGATTCCCGATTACCTCCGTCACAGCACGGGGATCGGGGAACTCGACCGGGTACTCGGCGGCGGACTGGTGGAAGGCTCCGTCGTGCTCCTGGCGGGCGAACCCGGGATCGGCAAATCGACGCTTCTGATGCAGCTCTGCGGGCAGATCGGCGATTCCTGCAAAATCCTCTACGTTTCCGGCGAAGAATCGAAAGGACAGCTCAAAATGCGGGCGGAACGGCTCGGCGTCAATGCGGAATACCTGTACGTTCTCACCGAGACGAACATCGCCGCCGTCCTCGCGGAATATGAAAAGATCAAGCCGGACGTGATGATCGTCGATTCCATTCAGACGATGTACGCGGAAGACGTCGCCTCGACGAGCGGCAGCGTGACGCAGGTGAGAGAATGTGCCTCCTGCCTGATCGGACGGGCGAAAACGGACGGCGCGTCGGTGCTGATCGTCGGCCACGTCAATAAAGAAGGCGGCATCGCCGGACCGAAGGTGCTCGAGCATATGGTGGACGCCGTGCTCTATTTCGAGGGCGAGCGCAGTATGCCGCACCGCATTGTTCGCGCGATCAAAAACCGCTTCGGCTCGACGAATGAGATCGGCGTGTTCGAGATGGCGGAGGAAGGACTCAACGAGGTGCCGAATCCGTCCGCCATGCTGCTTGAAGGCCGCCCGGTCGGACAGAGCGGAAGCTGCGCCGTCTGCGTGATGGAAGGCTCGCGCCCGCTGATCGCGGAGATCCAGGCGCTTGTGACGCCGACCGCCTTTCCCGCGCCGCGCAGAACGTCGAACGGCATCGACTATAACCGGATGTGCCTGCTATTAGCCGTACTCGAAAAGCGGCTCGGGCTGAAATTTTCCGCGTGCGACGTGTATCTGAATGTCGTCGGCGGCCTGCATCTCGACGAACCGGCGGCGGACGCGGCTGTGTGCCTCGCGCTCATCTCGTCGCTCCGGGATATTCCCGTGCCGGACGACGTGATCGCATTCGGCGAGGTCGGCCTGTCGGGCGAATTCCGCTCGGTCGCGTCGGTGGAGCAGCGTGTGAACGAGGCCGCACGGCTCGGCTTCGGACGGATCGCGCTCCCGAAACGGTGCAGCGTGAAAGCAACGTCGGAGGACGTCTCGATCATGCCGCTCTCCGGGATTTACGACGCATTGCGGATTCTGTCGGCACCGGCTGCGGAATAAGCGTCAAAAAACGAAAAAACGCTTGACAAATCAAAAACGGCGTGCTATAATCCTTAACAATAAATGCGACGACGGGAAACCAGTAAGGCGATTTCGTCCGATCCAGAGAAATGACGGCTGGTGCAAGTCATTCGGACGTCCGCACGAATACATTCCCCGAGCAGCGCACCGAACGGCTTCGGCTCAGTAGGCTGCGACGTGTGACATACGTTACCGTGTCAGGGCATACGAGCGATCAAGTGCCTGCTGAGGCCGCTTTCGTGAGGAAACGGCAAACTGAGGTGGTACCGCGGAACTGATTCCGTCCTCTGCTTGAATTTCAGGCCGGGGACTTTTTTATTGCCCGGCGGCAAAAAGGAATGGTGAAAGACATGGTCATTACCGAACTGCTTGAGAAAAACGCGAAACTGTATCCCGAAGAGGTAGCCCTCGTCGAGGTCAACCCGATGAATCAGCCCGATCCGAATCTGACCTGGCGTGAATTCTCGCTGATCGAGGCAACGCCCGGCGAAAAATACCGCCGCGAAATGACGTGGAAGGAATTTGACGTCAAGGCGAACCGCTTTGCCAATCTGCTCATGACGCGCGGCGTTAAAAAGGGAGACAAGGTTGCTATCCTTCTGATGAACTGCCTCGAATGGTTGCCGATTTATTTCGGCGTGCTCAAGACCGGCGCGCTGGCCGTTCCGATGAACTACCGTTATTCCGCCGATGAGATCAAGTACTGCGCCGAGCTTGCCGACGTGTCCGTGCTCGTGTTCGGGCCGGAATTCACGACGCGCGTGGAGGCCGTGTACCTCGATCTGCCGCTGATCAAGAATTTCTTCTTCGTCGGTGCGGACGTTCCCGCATTCGCCGACAGTTATAATAAACTCGTGACGTTCTGCTCGTCCGTTGCGCCCGCCATGGAATTTGACGAAGACGACGAGGCGGCGATCTACTTCTCGTCCGGCACGACCGGCTTCCCGAAGGCGATCCTGCACCGTCACCGCGCGCTGATCAACTCCTGCCGCACGGAGCAGAACCACCACGGCCAGACCCGTTCCGACGTGTTCCTCTGCATTCCGCCGCTCTATCATACGGGCGCGAAGATGCACTGGTTCGGCAGTCTCCTGAGCGGCAGCCGTGCGGTCATTCTCCGCGGCGTATCGCCCGAATGGATCCTCCGCACCGCCTCGCAGGAGCGCGCCACCATTGTCTGGCTGCTCGTGCCGTGGGCGCAGGATATCCTTGACGCCATCGACCGCGGCGACATCAAACTCGAAGATTATCATCTCGAACAGTGGCGTCTGATGCACATCGGCGCGCAGCCCGTTCCGCCGTCTCTGATCAAGCGCTGGAAGAAGGTCTTCCCGAATCATCAGTACGATACGAACTACGGCCTGTCCGAATCCATCGGCCCCGGCTGCGTCCATCTCGGCGTGGAAAATATCGACAAGGTCGGCGCGATCGGCAAGGCCGGCTACCTGTGGGAAGCGGACGTCGTTGATCCTGACGGCAAGTCCGTCACCGGCGACGAGGTCGGCGAACTGATCGTCAAGGGTCCCGGCGTCATGGAATGCTACTACAAGAACGAAGCGGCCACCAAAGAGATCCTCAAGGACGGCTGGCTGTACACCGGCGATATGGCGCGTCGGGATGAAGACGGCTTCATCTTCCTCGTAGACCGCAAGAAGGACGTTATCATCACCGGCGGCGAAAATCTGTATCCCGTACAGATCGAGGACTTCCTCCGCCGTCACGATAAGATCAAGGACGTAGCGGTCATCGGTCTGCCGGACGACCGACTCGGCGAAATTGCGGCGGCGATCATCGAAGTGAAGCCGGATATGACCCTTACGGAAGAAGAGGTGAACGATTTCTGCCTCGGTATGCCGCGTTACAAGCGTCCGCGCAAGATCATCTTCGCCGACGTGCCGCGCAACCCGACCGGCAAGATCGAGAAGCCGAAGCTCCGCCAGATCTACTGCGGCAAGCGTCTCGTCGAAGCACAGACCACGAAATAAAGCAAAACAAAACGCTCGGACTCGAAAATCCGGGCGTTTTTTATGCCGTGCGAGTCGCCTGTTACGATTGCGCGAGGTATTCCGCGATTCCGGCGAACAGAACGGCCGCCACCTTTTCCTGATAGGCAGGCGTTACGAGAAGCGCTCGCTCGTCGGGATTCGAGAGAAATCCGCACTCGACGAGGACGGCGGGCATTTTCGCGCGTTTCAGCAGATAGATCGCGTCGGTCGCCTTTTTCGTCTCGCGCTTGTTGTCCGGGGAGAGATACGTCTGACCGTAGGAACGGATGACGGACGCGGCGGACGCGCTCTCCGGCGTATTCGGCGAATAATAGACCTGCATGCCTTTCGTCGACGGCTGCGGGAATTTATTCATGTGAACGCTCACGAAGAGCCGTGCGCCGGATTCCTCCGTCATACGGAGCCGGTTGCGCAGATCGTAGGACTTTTTGTGTCCTTTGTAATCGGTGAGATCGCCGTACGCGTCGTAGAGCATCGTGTCCTCCGTCCGCGTCATGGCGGCGGGAATGCCGAACAGATCGAAATAATCCGCGAGATCGGCGGCGACGGTGAGATTCAGATCCTTTTCAAGCACCCCGCCGTCGGATGCACCGCCATCCTCTCCGCCGTGTCCGGGGTCGATCATGACAACGGCGGACGGGGTACCCGATGCGGCAGTCGGAACGGCTGGCGGCTCACGGACGGCGGCTTTGACGGCGATGAGCGCGGCACCGCAGAACAGAAACGAGAAGAGGATCGTCTGAAACGTGTGATGAGGAGATAACATGGGAAACCTCCGCGGCTTTTTGCTCCATTATATGCGTCAAAGGCGGCCGTTAGAAGGCGATCCGGTATTGACATTGTTAGCCGCAAATGCTAAAATATGTCCGTGGTGGTGCGGTATGAGGCTGTACCGATCCATACCACATTCCGAAGCGGTAAACGCAAAGGAAATATTCAGAAAGGCGATCCATCCCGGATCATGGCATCATGAAGAAAATTGCTGTTCTTTTCATGGTTTTGATTCTCACCGGCCTTATGGTGCTCGGCATGTCCGCCGGTTACTCAACCTGCACCGTTTATAAGACCGACACACCTCCGACGCTTGACGGCGCCATCACGCCTGACGATAACTGGGGCGAGCCGATCAAGTCTCTCAAATCTTTCGAAGAAGTGCGCGAATATGCGGCCAGCCAGATCCCCAGCGTATGGCCGGAATATGCCGTCATGTACGGCAACGTGCTCTACGATACGCAGCTGATGCCGTCCGCCATTGACCTCTACATGAGATGGGACGACCTCTATTTCTATCTCGGCGTTCAGATCAAGGTTGCGACCCGCTGCGCGCCGCAGTATAAGGATATCTGGAACTACGACTGCGTGTACATCAACTTTATGGATGATCCGTACGTGTGGGATCAGACCTCTCAGCTGTCCATTCAGTTCACCGTTCACGATGACGGCGACTTCATTTACGAATGGTGGGAAAAGGCCTGGATTGCCAACCCGATCACCACGGATTCCGACTGGTGCGGCGTTCGTGACGAAGTCAATAAGACCACGACGTACGAACTCAGATTCTTCTGGGATGAGTCCCTCAATATGGCCGTCGGCCATCAGATGCAGGCCGGCGATATGTTCGGCATGAACATCGACATCTCTCCCCAGAATTTTGACGGCGAACCCTATAACATCATCGACATCGTTCCGGCCGGTATCGACCCGAACAACTGGCAGGATCAGTATAACTGGGCGATCACGCTTGCCGACGAGCCCGCTGACGGCGCTGATTCCGCTGAAACCGCGGCTCCCGTCGAAACCGAAGCGCCTGCCGAAGAGCCTGTTTCCGCACCTTCCGACTGGGCTGCCGAAGAAGTCAGCGCGGCGATCGGCGTAGGCCTCGTTCCGAAAGAGCTGCAAAAGAACTATACCGACGGTATCACGAGAGCAGATCTCTCGAAGATGCTCGGCATTCTGATTGATAACGTCTACGGCAAGAATCCCGCGAAAAACGACGCCGCTTTCACGGATACCACGGACGCTGCCGTTCTGAAGGCTGCCAACCTCGGCATCATCAACGGCTACGCGCAGGACGACGGCACGTTCATGTTCAAGCCGGACAACACGCTGAAGCGTTCCGAAATGTCTGCGATCATCAACCGTGTTGCGAAGCTCTGCGGCGAAAAAACCACCGGCTACGACGATGAAGTGAAGTTCGCTGATACGGCGGATCACTGGTGCAATGCCGAACTCGGTTACCCGGTACATATGGGTATCGTGAAGGGCACGTCCGAAACGACCTTCTCTCCGGAAAATACGCTCACCGTCGAGCAGACCATCATGATGATCTACCGCACCTTCACGAAACTGGCCGCGGACGGCTGGCAGAGCAATATTCCCGGCGTCTATAAGAGTGACGTCAAGGGTATCGACTTTTTCCTGAACGTAGCGCCCGGCAAGGATATCGAGATCGTTCAGTTCAACGACCCGCAGATCATTTCGCTGGAAGGCGCGCGGAACGACATCCGCCGGTCGGATCTTAAAGATAAAGCTCTCGGCGACGGTACGCTTGAAGAAAATCTCGGCATATATCTCACGACCGTCCTCGAGAACTCCGACCCCGATCTGATCGTACTGGACGGCGACCTCGTTTACGGTGAAACGGACGACAGCGGCGAGAGCTTTCTTGCCCTGATCGAACTCATGGATTCCTTCAGGATTCCGTGGGCGTGCTGCTTCGGCAACCACGATAACGAATCGAACAAGGGCGTTCTGTGGCAGTGCGAACAGCTCGAAAATTCCGAATACTGTGTGTTCGCGCGCGGCAGCGTCACGGGCAATTCGAACTATAACATCGTTATCCGTCAGGACGGCGAAATCAAATATACGGTATTCCTCCTTGATACGAACGGATGCCGTGTGCTGCCCCGTGAAGGCTCCGGCATCCAGGCGGAAAATCCGGACTACGGCTGCATCACGCAGACCGAAGGCATTTACGAAGACCAGATCCAGTGGTTTGTCAACTCGAATAAAGCCATCCATACACTTACCGGCAAAAAGACCGTACCGAACGTCGTCTTTATGCACATTCCGATGAACGGCATCTACGTGGCCGCCAACGAGAAGTATCAGCCGAAGGATCTGACGAGATCGCTCCGCTGCAATATGGAGGGAGACTTCGGCTTTATCAGAGAGGGTGTCCACGTGGGCTGCCTCGTCGATAACAGCGGCGATTTCCTCGAAGCCTGCAAGGATAACGGAACGCTCGGGTTCTTCTACGGTCATAACCATAACGACGACGCCAGTATCGAATGGGAGGGCATCCGTTATACGTTCGGCTCGAAGTGCAGCACCTACGATTACAATATGTTCGGCGTGCTCGGCGGTACGCAGATCCTGCTCGACGATGAGACGGCGGCTCTGTCGGTGGCGCACCTGAAATACAGCGTACTGGCTAAAAAATAACTATTCATAAGGAGGATAACATCATGAAAAAAACCATTTTCCGACTCCTGTGCGCATCGCTGTGCCTGCCGCTTCTGTTTGGCTCCTGCGGCACGCCTGCATCGGATGAAAAAGAGCCTGCCGATTCCGCCGAAAGCGCTCCGATTGAAACGGCCGAAACGGCCGAAACGGCAGACGAACCTCAGTACAAGTGGATGACAAACGAGCCCGGCGTGTATGAAGGCGAAGTGGAAGGTATTGACTTCGTGATGAACATCGAATCCGGGAAGGATATCGAAATTCTGCAGCTCAGCGACCCGCAGATCTGCTCGGTTGAAACGACCCGCAACGAGACCCGGCACAGCGATTTTAAGGGCTTTCTTTCAGACGAACCGATGGAAGAACAATTCTGCAAATACGCGCGGACGGTGTTTGAACATTCGGATCCTGATCTGATCGTGCTGTGCGGCGACCTCGTGTACGGGGAAATGGATGACAGCGGCGAACATCTTCTGGCGCTGATCGAATTTATGGATTCGCTTGAGACGCCGTGGGCGCTGTGCTTCGGCAACCACGACAATGAATCGCAGAAGGGCGTCATGTGGCAGATCGAGCAGTTTGAAAACTCGAAGTACTGCGTATTCAAGCAGGGCAGCGTCACGGGCAACTCGAACTATAACATCGTATTCCGTCAGGACGGCGAGATCAAATATTCGGCTTACCTGATCGACACGCACGGCTGCAAGGTGCTCGACCGCGGCGCGGGTATTCTCGAAGATAACCCGGACTTTGATATTGCCTGCATTTCGTCCGGTATTTACGACGATCAGATCGAGTGGTTCGTCGAATCCAACAAGGCCATTCAGACGCTGGCCGGACGCGAAACCGTGCCGAACGTCGTGTTCCAGCATATTTCGCCGAATGCCATGCACCTCGCGCTGAACGAAAAATATCAGCCGAAGGACTTGTCCGCCGTGCTCCGTCTCCGTCAGGAAGGCGATTTCGGTTATATGACGCAGGGCATCAAGGTTAACGGCGGCGTTGATAAGGACGGCACATTCGATCAGGCCTGTCGTGAAAACGGAACACTCGGCATTTTCTGCGGCCACAATCACAATAACGACGCCAGCATCGAATGGAACGGAATGCGTTATACATATGGCTCGAAGTCCAGTACGTACGACAGTTATACCGGGACCATGCTCGGCGGTACGCAGATATTCCTTGACGCTGAGGAAAGCGGCCTGTCGGTGGCGCATCTGAAATACGTCCAGCTGATGAAGGATACGAACGAACAGTAAAAGCAAAGCAATAAAAAGAAGGCATCCGTTTTGATGAAGCGGGTGCCTTTTTTGTTGATATAGTCAGGACTGCGGGATTTTGCGTCCGCCCGGCGGCAGATCGCGGTACAGACTGAGTACGCCGTTGTCCATCTTGAAGATGCGGTCGGCGTGATCGGCGATCGAGAGGTCGTGCGTGACCATGATGAGCGTCTGACCCATTTCCTCACGGGATTTGAGCAGGAGCTTGAGCACTTCGTCGGCGTTGTCGCGGTCGAGGTTGCCGGTCGGCTCGTCGGCGAAGAGAATATCGGGCATATTGATGAGCGCACGGGCAATGGCGACGCGCTGCTGCTGACCGCCGGATAACTCGGAAGGCAGGTGATGCAGCCGCTCGGACAGCTGAAGCGTATCGACGATGCGGCGGAGACGTTCGGCGTAGGAGGATTCCGGCTTGTTGCACATCATCGTCGGGATCAGGATATTTTCGAGCGCCGTGAACTGCGGGATCAAATTGTGCCGCTGGAAAATGAAGCCGAGATTCGCGCCGCGGAACCGGCTGAGCGCGTCCGGCTTCATGCGGGTGATGTCCTGCCCGCGGATCATGATATGTCCGGCGTTGCAGGAATCGAGCCCGGCGCACAGATGCAGAAACGTCGATTTGCCGGAGCCGGACGCGCCGATGATGGCGACGAATTCGCCTTCTTCCACCTTGATGGAGGCGCGGTTGACGGCCGTGACGATCGTGTCGTACTGCTTGTATTGCTTGATCACGTTTTCGGTCTGCAAAATATAGCGTTTTTCTTCTTCCATGATAAAACGAACCTTTCCTGCAAATCGGGAACCGAATTATTCTTCGCCGTATTCGCCGCCCGCGCCGCCGTTTCCGAGGGAATAGCGGTGTTTATAGTAGCTTCTGTACGGCAGATAGGCCGAGAAGAAGCCGCAGGCGACCGATACGATGACGCTTGTCAGAATGACGTACCAGGGCATATAGAACGTGTAGCGGATGTCCTGAATGTTGTAGAATTTGGGGATCAGCACGTTGCAGCAGAGGAAGACGAGGTAGCTGCCGGCGTAGCTGAGCAGGATGGATACGACGAGGGAGAGGGCAGCCATGAAGAGACCGCCGCGCAGATAGATCGACTTGATCTCCGACTTGACTGCGCCGAGCGACTGGAGAATGTTGAATTCCTTCTCGCGCTTCGTGTAGTAGAGGGACTGCGAGAAGAACCAGACGAGCGGCGAGATGCAGAGGATCAGGAGCGCGATGCAGACGACGAGCTCGCTGTAATGCTTGTCGCGTTCGATGGCGCGCTCGAGCGTCGTGTTATGATTGGAGACCTTGATGTCGCCGTATTCGTGCGCCCACTGCCGGAGCTCGGCGTACAGATCCTTGACCGACTCAAGCGGCAGATCCTCTTCGACGTAGACGTTGACCAACGTGGTGAGCGGGATCTGCATCGTGACGGCGGTGTAATCGTCGGGATTCATGTAAACGGGTGTGGAGGCGCCGGGAACGTCGTAAACGATCGCGCCGATCGTGAAGGGCGTGTAGGCAAAGTGGAAATAGCGGAGCTGACTGAGGTGCAGCGCGCGGCCGGTGGCGTAATCGGCTTCCTTCATCTGTCCCGTTTTGCGGGCGATCCAGACCGTGTCGCCGACCTTGAAATCGTACTGCTTCACGTTTGAGACGGAGTCGCCGATGACGATCATGCCGGGCGTACCGAGGCAGGAGAGATCGCCGTCGTACTCGTACTGTTCGAGAACGGGCAGCTGCTCCGCCGGCGTGCTCACGTAGCGGACTTCATTCGAGACGCACCACGATTCGCCGCCCGTGTCAAATTCGGTTCCCTGATAATGGACGGGATTCTTGAACGGGAGCATCGCGTCGCTTTTCACGAGCATATGGGAGGAAAGCTGGATGGCTTCGACGGTGTTGCTGCACAGTTCCGCGAGCCGCACGCCGTCCATGGCGTAGAGTTCTTCGCTCATCTGCTCGTCGTATTCAAAGCCGGATTCCTTCAGATTAAGCACGAATTCCGGCTTCGGATATTCCACGGTCGTTGCGTATATATCGGAGACGTACAGCCCCATGATGAAGAGCGCGCAGAAGACGATGGCGGTCGTCAGCAGCTGAACGCCGTACTTGCGGAAGCGCCAGAAGGAGTAAAGCTCGTACCGTTGCGGGAACTTTTCGCCGAAGATGCTGAGTGAGCGCATCGGTGAGGTGACGAGGTTCGAGTTGTCCTCCGTGATGATCAGGGACATCGGCGTCTTGACTGCCATGAGCCTCATTGGCATCCAGACGGCGGCCGCGATGACGGCGAGCGTGAAAAGGAACACCCACAGAACGGACGCGGCGCTGAAAATGAACGGGAAGCCGGAGGAACGGTAGATCAGATACGAGATCAGCGTGGAGAGAAGCATGGACGGGATGAACGTCACGATCATGATGACGAACAGTTCCCAGAAAGCCGTGCTGAACAGAGCGCTGAAATTTGCGCCGAACGTCAGATACACGCCGTACTGGAATTTGTAGTGATTGACGCGGATTTTGTAGAGGGAAGCGAGCAGGAAAATGCAGACTGCCATCAGGATCAGCGTCACGAAGAAGAACGTCACGCGGTTTTCATCGACGCTCGCCTTGTAATTGAGCAGCGGCGTGGGCGATTTCGTAAAGGAAATGCCGATCGTGCCGAGCGCCTGCAGATTCGGCTGGTAGGCCTGCTCGAACCGGGTGAGACTGCGGTCTGCGTCGTTCAGGAAATAGAGATAGAAATCATACCGCGGCTCGCCCGTGAATTCGTTTTTGTATTCCTCGGTTCCGACAATGTCGAAGAGTTTGTTGCTGCGGAACGCGGGCGACTCGTTCTCGATGAGATACGCGGCCTGATGCGCGTTCAGACCTTTGAGCGCCATGTGATAATCGTATTCTTCGCGGATGTGGGCGAATTCGATGGCGTCGTTGTTTGCGTTCGAGACGGTCATCATGCCGTAGAGGACTTCGACGATCAGAATCGCCAAAAAGAAGCAGAGATACTGCCGGAAATTGAAGAAAACGCTTTTCCACGCGGCTTTGAAGTGCCGTTTGACGTATTCGGCGGCTTTTTCCATGGGAGTCCTCCTTTCGGTCGTGTTTTACATCAGTACAGATTTCATTATAGCACGATTCGTCGGGAAAAGATGAAATTTCTGTAAATAATGATAAATGTAGCTGATTTGAGGCAAACAAAAAACGCGGCCGGAATTTGGTGAGAATGCCGAAGAACCGCGTTTGCAGTGGCGGATCAGGTCAGCGTGCGCCGCGAAGAAATTCCGCCAGCCAGAGGATCGCTTCCCGATAGCCGTCGATGCCGTGTCCCGTGATGACTTTTTCGGCCGCTTCCGAGACGTAGGAATGACGGCGGTACGGCTCGCGGGCGGCAATGTCGGTCAGATGTACCTCCACCGTCGGGATGCGCACGGCCTTGAGCGCGTCGAGGATGGCGATGCTCGTGTGGGAATACGCCGCGGCGTTCAGCACGATGCCGTCGACGTGATCCGTACAGGCCGCCTGGATTCTGTCAACGAGCGCGCCTTCGTGATTCGACTGATAAACTTCGTAATCCGCGCCGCAGGAATCGCAGGTCTCGCCGATCAGGCGCACGAGCGCGGCATAATCCGCCGTACCGTACAGTTCGGGTTCGCGGATGCCGAGCAGATTCAGATTCGGACCGTTCAGAATGAGCAGCTTCATCGGGATAGTACCTCCATAATGGCGTCAGTGGTTTCGTCGGGCGTGGCGCGTACTTCGACGGTCACGTCCGCGGCGGATTCGTAAGCGGCGCGCCGTTCTTTCCAAAGCGCTTCGGCCGATTTTTCAAGCGAGAGCGGACGTCCGTCTGTGGATAATTCGTCAAGCGGACGCCGCAGAAAAACGGTGAGACTGTTCTGCCGGATCAGACGGCGGTTTTCGTGCCGGATCACCGTTCCGCCGCCGGTCGCGATCACAAGAGAGGAGCGCTTCGACACGTCGGCGAGACAGGCGGATTCGACCGCGCGGAAATCGGCTTCGCAGTGTGCGGCGAAATAGTCGGGGAGCGGCTGACCGACTGACCGGACGATTTCGTCATCGAGATCGACGAACGGGCGGCCGAGCCGATCCGCCAGTCGACGGCCGACAGTGGATTTGACGCAGCCGGGCATCCCGATGAGGACGATATTCTGCGTGTGGAACGCGACGGCAGACCGTACCCGGGACAGTGCGTCGGGATCGGGCGAGGTACCCGTGAAAAGCGCGGAGGCGGCGACGGCCTGTGCGACCAGCATGGTGAGGCCGGTTTCCGTCGGGATATGCCGTTCTTCCGCGTCGAGCACGAGCGCCGTTTTCGCGGGATTGTAGATGAGATCGAGCACCGCGCCGAGATGCGGGAATCCGTCGAGCGGAAGCGGGGAAACGCCGTTCTGCGGGAACATCCCGACCGGGGTCGTGTTGACGAGCATGACGGCGTCTGCGTGCCGGCCGAGATTCGTGTAATTGTCCTCGCCCGAGCGGGAGATGACGATGGCCTCGCCGACACCGCGGTCTTCGAGTACCGTCCGAACCGTAACGGAGGAGCCGCCGCTGCCGAGGATCAGCACTTTCTGCCCGCGGATCAGCGTCTCATACGGACGGAGCATTTCCGAGAATCCGGCGTAGTCGGTGTTGTACCCGATCAGCCGCCCGTCCGGCGTTTTCAGGATCGTGTTGACGGAGCCGATCCGGCGTGCCTCGGGCATGATTTCGTCGAGATACGGCATGACGGTTTTCTTGTAGGGGATCGTGACGTTGATGCCGTCGAAAGCGCGTGCAGCGAGAAACGGTGCCACTTCGTCTTCCGCGAGATCGCAGAGCGGGTAGGCGTAGTCGCCGAGCAGCGCGTGGATCTCCGGCGAATAACTGTGGCCGAGCGGATGGCCGATCAGCCCGCATTTCAGTTGTCCGGCCATATTACGCCTCCCGATCTTCGCCGTCGAGCAGGGCGTCGAACAGCGCGATGGCTGCGGCGGCTTCCACGACAGGCACGGCGCGCGGAACGATGCAGGGATCGTGCCGTCCGCGAACGGTCAGTCTGGCGGGCGTCATATCGGTGAGGTTGACCGTGTCCTGCTCTTTTGCGATAGAGGAGGTCGGCTTGACGGCGGCTGAGAAGAGCAGCGGCATCCCGGTGGAGAGCCCGCCGCAGAGTCCGCCCGCGTGATTCGTGCGGGTCGATACCGTTTGGCCGTCGGTGATATAGGGATCGTTGTGTTCGGAACCACGCAGGAGAGCGGAGGCAAATCCGTCGCCGAATTCCACGCCCTTCACGCCGGGGATCGAGAAAACGATCGAGGCGATGCGGCTCTCGAGACCGTCGAAGAAGGATTCGCCGAGCCCGACGGGCAGTCCGATGGCCGCGCATTCGATGATACCGCCGACGGAATCGCCGTTCGCTTTGGCGTCACGGATGACCGCCTTCATCGGATCGGCCGCTGACGGATCGAGCACGGGAAAATCATGGGATATAATCGCGTCAAAATCATCGGCTGTGACCGCGACGGGATCGAACCGCCGGTCAGAGACGGAGCCGATCGAGCGGATGTGCGCACCGATGCGGATGCCGCGCCGACCGAGTTCGCCGAGCAGGAGACCGCCGAGAACGCAGAGC
The DNA here is from genome assembly GCA_045643445.1 of Eubacteriales bacterium. Taxonomy (GTDB): domain Bacteria; phylum Bacillota; class Clostridia; order Oscillospirales; family CAG-272; genus UMGS1696. The sequence continues at coordinate 1,402 of JAZUKT010000336.1, read as the reverse complement.
GGCGCCGTCAGTCTGCCGGAATAATGTCCGCCGCCCCGCAGATCAGCCGTACCGCCGGATTTCACGTAGGCGGGATAATCGGCGTGCGAGGGCCGCGGAAGAAACGGATTCATGGAATAGTCGTCCGGCCGCGCGTCACGGTTGCGGATCACGGCGCGCAGAGTTGAACCGTCCGTCACGTCGTTTTCGTCGAGACCGCTCTCAAAGATCGGTTCGTCATCCTCCCGGCGTGCGGTGGATTCGGGAGTCAGACCGGGCGCGCGTCGGCGCAGAAAGGCAGAGAGAGCCGCACGATCCAGACGGATGCCGGCAGGCAGTCCTTCCGCCGTGACGCCGATTTCGCTGTCGTGGGAACCGCCGAAGAGCCGGACGGTCAGATTTTTTCCGTAGGAAGTCATATTGATGGCCACGCCTTTCTTCGGCATTTTGCCGGTTCTTTGAATTTGACGCCGCTCACGGCGGCAAAAGGCAAACATGCGGTTTGAAAACAGCAGTCCTTTACGTTTGGATGAACTTTGCTTTCAAACCTGTGCCTCCGAAGGGATGCCGAGCGATTCGCAGGCCGCGAAGAAGCCGGGCCAGGATTTTCGGATACAGTCCGCGTCCGTGACGGTGACAGGCTCCGCGCAGAAAACCGACGCGAGCGCAGCCGCCATCACGATGCGGTGATCATGATACGAAGAAACGATGCCGCCCTTGAGCGAGCCCGTTCCCGATACGGCCAGCTCGTCGTCCCGCACGGTCACGATGCCGCCGAGGTCACGAAGGAGTGCCGCGAGCGATTCCACCCGGTCGCTTTCCTTCAGACGGAGGCGGCCGATATGGCGGATCACGCTGCCTCCATGCGCCGCTGCAGCGAGTACGGCGAGAACAGGCACGAGATCGGGGCAGTCCGCGGCATCCGCATCAAACGGACGGCAGTCCGCGCGCCGAACGGTTATGCTTTGCTCCTGCACGTCCACGTCAGCGCCGAACGAACGGAGATAGTCGAGTATGACGCGATCCCCTGCGACGGATGCGGGATCAAGTCCCGATACCGTCACGCCGTCCGGGGAGAGCGCCCCCATCGCCAGCAGATTGGCCGCACCTGACCAGTCACCCTCAACGGAAACCGCACCGGGCGAACGATAAACCTGCGGCAGAACGGTAAAGGTGTCCGCCGTATGTTGAACGGTGATACCATATTGCCGCATCACAGACAGAGTCAGATCAAGATAAGACCGCGATACAGCCGGACCGGTCAGCGTGAGAACGGTCGGCTGATCGAGACGGGGAGCGGCCAGCAAAATCCCCGACGCATACTGCGAAGAAAGACTGCCGTCGAGAGAGCAGACGCCGCCCGTGAAGCACCCGTTCAGTAAGTCGGATCGTAGCCATGTCGTTCTGGGGGCCAAGGAGGTGC
>JAZUKT010000335.1:0-1572 GCA_045643445.1 Eubacteriales bacterium | reverse complement strand
AATTCCGTCACGTCGAGCGCGGAAAAATCGTCCGTCATCGCCGCCGCGACACCTGCCGCTTCGCCGGTCACCGCACAGCACGGGATCACGCGCATGATGTCCCACATACCTTCCGTCACCGACGTGCACCGGCCTGCCGCGGCAAGATTCACGACCGCCTCCGACCAGAGCGACGAGAACGGCACCTCATACACGGGGCCTCTCTTCCGCCAGTCGGAGACCATGCCGATCGAATCCGCAAAAGGACGGTGAACGTCAGAGGATGACAGCTCCGTCACCCCGTCGATATGGCGCGTCATGCGCAGCTGCGGCATCGTCGGGATCGTCACGGGCACCACGGTCGGATCGTTTTCACGCCGCCGCAGTATGTCTGACATTTCCGTCTCGTGCGCGTGGATCATGAAATCGCTGATCTCCCCGGCGTCCAGTCCCGTATAGCGCACCGCACCGCCTGCCGCCCGCTCTTCGTCCGTTTTTTCTTCATCCGGCACGTCAGCGTAACCGAGCATATGAAGATCCACGCCGCGGCTGCCGAATGCGTAATACCACGCCGCGAGGACATTGCCCTGCCGGAACGTCTTTTCGGGGCAGCCTGCAAAATGTCCGATATCAAAGTCTCCCGTCGCATCGACGTAACTGCCTGCCGTGATGGCCTGCCGCCCGGATTTGCTCTCGACGATAACAGCGGAAATGCGGTTTCCTTCCCGGATCGCCGCGACCGCGTACACGCCGTAGAGGATCCGCACGCCGTGCTCAAGCAGCAGCTTCTCCGCCGAGATCGCAAAGAGGGACGGATTAAAATCCACCTCAAACCGCCGGTCGTGCTCTGTTCGCCGCGCCGGGTCGTCGTTTGCGATCCAGTTGTCGTATCCGCGCGTATGCGGCGCTTCCACAGCGATCGACAGACGCAGAAGTTCCTCCGCCAGCCCGAACGAGACCTGCCGTCCGTATCCGTCGCAGAGCGGCAGATAGATCGTCACGAGTCCCGCCGTCGCCAGCCCGCCGAGCATGAAGCCGCGCTCGATGAGCGTCACCTTTTTCCCGGAACGCGCAGCCGCCAGCGCCGCCGCGATCCCGGCCACACCGCCGCCCGCCACAAGCACGTCGCAGGTATGGCTGACCGGCGTTTCCATCGTTTCACGTATGATCATGGTTCTCTCCGATTCATGTCGATGGCCGCCGCATTCAGCGGATGACCTGATTGTCCGCGAGCACGTCCGGCTTGTAGATCATGCTGTCCGACTCGCCGATCTCGCGGATCACACGGCACGGTACGCCCGCCGCGAACGAATTATCGGGAATGTCCCGCGTGACCACGCTGCCCGCGCCGATGACGCAGTTGTTCCCGATCGTCACACCGGGGCAAACCGTGACGTTCGCGCCGAACCAGCAGTCGTTGCCGATGACGACCGGCTTCGCGTAGCACATATGGCGGACTTCGCCGTTCGCGTCAAGCATCGCCTTGCGTTCGTCGGGCAGCATCGGATGCACGGGCGTCACGATCGTCACGTTCGGACCGAAGTTGCAGTCGTCGCCGATCGTCACGGATGCATCATCCTGCACCGTGAAGTT
>JAZUKT010000334.1:0-7976 GCA_045643445.1 Eubacteriales bacterium | reverse complement strand
TTTCGCTTTTTTGACCGTTTGGCCGCACCGTTTCGGCCGTGTGCCCGTCCGTTCCGTCCGCCTCTTGATTCGCCGGCCGTTTTCTGCTATAATGGAGGCGAAAACAAGCGGAAAGGCGGACAGTATATGGCATCGGTACCGAAACGGATCATTCAGCCGGCGCGGCTGTATCTGCGTCCTGCCTCCCCCGCTGATTTTGACGCGGCGAAGACGTGGGCAGGCGATGCGGAGACGACGTACTATATGCTCTGCGGCTGCTGCACCGACAAAAAGATCCGCGCCTTTCTCGGGATGGCGGAAGAAGAATGGTCAAAGCCGGACAGGACGGAGCACGAATACGTGATCGCGCTCACACCGGGCGGTGCGGCCATCGGCGCCTGCGATTTCTGCCGGATCGGAGCGGATCGCGGCGAGATGGGCTGGATCCTGCATCCGGCGTATCAGCACCGCGGCTACGTCACGGAAGCGGCGCGCGCCATGATGCGGGTCGGTTTCGAGGAATGCGGTGTGTCCGGGATCATCGCGCAGTGCGACACGGAAAACGCGCCCTCCTATCGTGTGATGGAACGGCTCGGGATGACGCGCGTCTCGGAAACGGCCGCCGTCCGCCCGTTCCACGGGATCCTGCACGACGAATACGTCTACGAAATCACGCGGGATGAATACTTCCACATAGATTAAAGCCTGCCACAACGCTGTGGGGGCATTAGAAAGTATTCTTGATTTTGTTTGGAGAATCAGCCAGGCGAGATATTGACAAATCAGAATTTGTAAGGAGAATGCCTGATGAGATTTAAGTGGATTGATTACTCTGAAGAGTACGACGACATCGTAGAATCGTGGCTTGATGAAGAGGCGGTCAGACTTACCGGAATTGATGACGGGTTTCGGGAATACTTCAAATATTGGATAAGTGACTCTGATACAAAATACGGCGAGAACTTTTGGGTAAAAGTGATATTTGAAAATGAAAAACCGATTGGAGTCCTTGCGATTGGGCTTTGGGAGGGTGAATTTACAATTGCTGAAATTATCATCTCTCCGTATTGGCGAAGAAAAGGAATCGGCTCTTCGGCAATCAGCGAGTGGATTGAATGTTCAAGCTCAATTATCGGTGTCTCCTGTCAAAAAGCAAACGCGGTGATTTTCCCTAACAATATTGCTTCTCAAAAAGCATTTGAAAAAGCCGGGTTCAAGTTTGTATCCGCACATCCTGACGGGGATGCTTGGTACTACGAATATAATGCAGAATAACAAATCCCGGTTTATCGGGCTAATAAGCAACCCGCTGAAGAGTAATTTTTTCAGCGGGTATCTTTGTCTCATACCATAGCAAGCAGAGGAATATTTTTCCCGCTCAAAGCCGATTTGTATCTGCCTGTTTTTTAACGGAAAGCTCCTGCTGCCACACGGAAAGAAAAGTGGATGATACTTCCATATCGCCCGCAGAAAACGCCAGATTTTTTCTCTTCCCGGTTCTGTCCGCCCTGCCCTCTGCATAAGATACAGCAGAATCCAGGCAGGAGGTACTTATGTTTATCTGTACGGTCAAAGCCAACACGCTGAAGCTGATCGGTGTGATCGCGCTGTCGCTCGTCATCCTCTGCACCATTATCCTGACGATCCCGGAATATACGCCCGTTTCGACGAAGGCCGTCGCCGCCTCGACGGAGAAAATCCGATACAGCAAAGTCAAAACGGCGGACGATGCGGCCGATTTCCTCGCGCAGTTCGGCTGGGAGGTCGAGTCCGCGCCGCTCGAAGAAGTGAAAATCAAGATCCCCGCGGAATTCGACAAGGTCATGAACGCCTACAACGATCTGCAGCGCTCGCAGGGGCTCGATCTCTCGAAATACCGCGGCAAGGAGGTCACGCGCTACACGTTCCGGGTGACGAATTACCCGAATTACACCGGCACCGTCATGGCCAACGTGATCCTCTACAAGAACCGCGTGATCGGCGGCGACCTCTGCTCTTCCGACGTGACCGGCTTCATCCACGGCTTTGAAAAATAGCACGCGGATACAAAAAGAAAACCCGACCTCCCATGGGAAGCCGGGCTTTTTTCGTATCTGTGAAATCCGAAATCAGAAGATCGGAACAACGGCGCCGTCGTAGGAGTCGTTGATGAAGGTGCGGATCGCGTCGCTGGTGACAGCCTTCACGAGCGCCTGGATCTTATCGAGATTTTCGTTGCCTTCCTTGACCACGATGACGTTGGCGAAGGTCTGGGCAGCTTCGGATTCAGCCTTTTCGGAGGCAAGCGCGTTCTTGACGTTCAGGCCTGCGGAAAGCGCGTAGTTGCCGTTGATGACGCAAAGCGCCGCTTCGTCGAGCATACCGGGCAGAAGAGCCGCTTCCATTTCACGGATGTCGAGGTTCTTCGGGTTCGACGTGATGTCGTTCTTCGTCGCGGTGAGGCCGGCGCCTTCCTTGACTTCGATCAGACCGTTATCGGCGAGGAGCAGCAGAGCGCGCGCTTCGTTCGTGGCGTCGTTCGGGACGCAGACGATTGCGCCGTCTTCAAGGTCTTCGAGAGCCTTGCAGCTGCCGGCGTAGATGCCGTAGGGTTCGTAGTGAACGCGAACGACGGTGTTCAGCTTCGTGCCGTTTTCGGCATTGAACTGATCCAGATAGGGCTGATGCTGGAAGTAGTTGGCGTCCACGTCGCCGCCGTCCGTTGCGGTGTTCGGCGTGATGTAGTCGTCCATGACCTTGACTTCAAGGGTGTAGCCTTCTTCGGCAAGGATGGCCTTGCACTGTTCAAGGATTTCCGCGTGAGGCGTGGAGCTGGCTGCAACGACGATGGTCTTGTCTTCCTTGGCCGCGCAGGATGCGAAGGTCAGGCAAAGAAGCAGCGCTGCGAGTACGAGAGCGATCAGTTTTTTCATGAGTGATTCTCCTTTGTAAAATTTTATATATCATTTGCCGCGGATGCGTTTGTCCGTCTTTCTGGCGGTGGTGCTGAGCACCTCCTGGAAAATCTGGACAAGCACGATCAGCAGCAGGGATGAGATATACATGATATCGCTGTTGAAGCGGTAGAGGCCGTACTGGATGGCGATCTGGCCGAGGCCGCCGCCCGCGACAAGGTACGTCATCGGCGTATAACCGAGGATCGTCGTGATGGCGATCGCGCAGCCGGTGATCAGCGACGGTTTCGCTTCCGGCAGCAGGACCTTCGTGATGATCTGCCAGTTATTCGAGCCCATGGACTGCGCCGCCTCGATCACGCCGCGATCCACTTCACGGAGCGACGATTCGATCATACGGGCGACAAACGGCGCGGCAGCAATCACGAGATAGAAGATGAACGCCGTATCGCCGATACGCGAACCGACCACGGCTTTGGCGACCGGCTGCAGCATGACGAGCGCGATGATGAACGGTACCGAGCGGATGATATTGACGATAAAGCCGAGGATCCGGTTGATCGGCCGGTTCGGGAAGAATCCGTCGTCAGAGGTGATATACAGCACAACGCCGATCGGGATGCCGATGAGATAGGCAAGCACCGTACTGACCAGGGTAATTTTCAAGGTGATCAGAATAGCGTCAAGGTACATCGAGCCCATGCCGTTTCCGAACAGCCGTGTCAGAAATTCCGTCATTTCTCCGTCACCTCCTCATACGTTACGCCGTGCTCCTCCAGATAGCGGAACACCCGCGCGGCGGAATCCCCGTCAGCCGGAAGCTGCAGGAGAATCTGCCCGTAGGCCTTGCCGCCGATCTCCTTCGTGTCCGCGCCCATGATGCTGACCGGTGTGCGGCATTCGAGCGTCAGATTCGACACGAGCGGCTCATTCGCGGACTGCTGACCGTCGAAGATGATACGGATCAGCGGACCGCCTTCCATTTCCGTGATCTGCGCCGTGTTCTTCGGCAGGATAAGGTCCCGGGCAATTTCGGATTTCGGGGAGATGAAGACGTCGCGCACGAGGCCTTCCTCCGCGATCACGCCGCCGTCCAGTACCGCGACCCGTGTGCAGATCCGCTCCACGACCTTCATTTCGTGGGTGATGATCACGACGGTCACGTTCATCGTTTCATTGATATGCTTGAGCAGTTCGAGGATCGAGCGCGTCGTATTCGGGTCAAGTGCGCTCGTCGCTTCGTCGCACAGGAGCACCTCCGGATCCATCGCCAGCGCACGGGCTATCGCCACACGCTGCTTCTGACCGCCGGACAGCTGCGCCGGATAGGACGACATTCTGTCGGAAAGGCCGACTACTTCAAGCAGTTCCTTCGCTTTTTTGACGGCTTCCTTACGGCTGACGCCCGCGATCTCCATCGGATAGCACACGTTGTCGAGCGCCGTCCGCTGGGAGAGCAGGTTGAAGCCCTGGAAGATCATCGAAATTTTCCGCCGCGTTTCGAGCAGCTGACGGCGGCTCAGCGACGCGAGACTGACGCCCTTGAACTTCACCTCGCCCGAGGTCGGCGTCTCCAGAAAATTCATACACCGCACGAGGGTGGACTTGCCTGCCCCCGATAGGCCGATGATGCCGTATATATCCCCTTTACGGATATGCAGCGACACGTCGCGGACGGCTTCTACCGTTCCCGTGGCAGTCGCAAATGATTTCGATACATGACAAAGCTCTATCACAGCTTCTCCTCCTCCGACGGCGGATCCGACGGTGTCGATCCGATTCAAAAAAACAAGCCCGCAGCCGATTGGCCCGGACGTCCGTCTGTCGTGTATGTCAGTCTCGGCAGTTCACTCTGCGAGCAGCGACGAAAACACCCGACGCACTGTCCGGGCGGAGAACATTCGAGTTGCTGCCGTGCGGTCTGTTCTCTTCGTCATAACGCTACCCTCTCTGATGATTTGAATTATTTTACCATAATTTTCGGCCGATGTCAAGGTTATTTTCAAAATAAAAGAAACCGCGGTCTCTCTTTCACCAAAATACGGAAAAAGCCTTGACTATCACCGAAAAAAGGTATAGTATGTATGTTGATTATGAATCGGGACAGGTTTATCATGGCACTCAGTTTACGTTTGAAACGCGGCGACGTCGATATGACCTCCGGGAACATTTTCCGGCACATCATCGGCTTCGCGCTTCCTTTATTCGTCGGCAACCTCTTTCAGCTGCTGTACAACATGGTCGACGCATGGGTCGTCGGCAACTACGTCAGCAACGAGGCGTTCTCCGCGGTCGGCACGGTCGGCACCATCATCAATATGCTCATCGGCTTTTTCTCCGGCCTCGCAACGGGCGCCGGCGTCGTCATCTCCCAGTACTACGGCGCCAAGCAGGAATCGGAAGTCAGAAAGGCCGTCCACACGTCGATCCTCATGACGCTCGCGCTCGGTGTGATCTTCACGGTGCTCGGCATCTTCATGACACCGTTCATGCTCCGCCTCATGAAGACCCCGGACGACGTCATCGGCGAATCGACAACGTATCTCCTCATCTACTTTGCCGGACTTCTCGGCCTCATGCTCTACAACATGGGCGCGGGTATCCTGCGTGCCGTCGGCGATTCGCGCCATCCGTTCTACTACCTCGTCGTATGCGCCGTTCTGAACACGGTGCTTGACCTGACGTTCGTGCTCGTCTTCCACATGGGTGTAGCCGGCGTCGCCCTCGCTACGATCATCGCGGAGTTCGTTTCGGCCGCGCTCATCCTCCTCTGCCTCGCTCGCTCGAAGTCCGTCGTCCGGCTGCGGCTCGCCGACATGAAGATCTCGTGGAAGATCCTCTGGAAGATCGTCCGCATCGGCTTCCCCGCCGGGATCCAGGTGGCGATCACCGCCTTCTCGAACGTCTTCGTTCAGTCCTACATCAACCATTTCGGCAAGGACGTCATGTCCGGCCACACCGCCTACGGCAAGATCGATTCCATCATCAGCCAGCTGCTGCAATCCATCGAGATGGCTGTGACTACCTTCGTCGGACAGAACCTCGGCGTCAGCCAGGTCAAACGTGCGAAGAACGGTATCCGCACCGGCGTCATCGTTTCGGCCGTCGTCACCGTGATCATCGGCGTCCCGATCATGATCTTCGCACCGTACGCCGTCGCTTTCTTCAATCCTGTTCCGGCAGTCGTTGAGGCCGGTACCACGATTCTGCGTATTCTGACCCCGTTCTTCCTCATCTACGGCTTCTACGAGATTCTGGTCGGTGCACTCCGCGGCGCCGGGAACAGTACCGCTCCGATGATCATTACCCTTGCCACCTTCGTCGGATTCCGGCAGGTCTATCTGTACGTGATGTCCAACTTCGTCAGCAACGACCTCATCACGATCTTCATGGGTTTCCCGATCAGCTGGACGGTCTGCATGATCATTCTCTATATCTACTACAAGCTCACGCCGCTTGATAAAAACCGCATCATTGATCGGTTCGATACCGAAGATGCGCTTGAAAAAATCAGCTGAATCCGCACGTAAAAAGAGCCGCCGTTCGTTCGTGACAGCCCGATAAGGATCTTTTCGGACTTTGTACGGCAAAATCCGATGCTCGTTACAAATGCGGACAAGCTAAAATTTGTTTTCCAGACGTCTTCATACTAAATTACAAATGAGAATCATGTATCAGGGGGTGACTTATATGTTCTGTAACGAACCGATTATTGCCGCCTATGAAGGGCAACGTGAATATAATGACATAAAAAACGCTGATGCTTTTTTTGATTGCTATTATGATCTCGCATATCATGTGACTAAAGGCTATAGAATAGTCTTAGAAACTGAGCATTACTACATTTCACTAGCATCTACTGGTGTGACAATTTCAGATAAGAATGGGTCAACTGAGGAATTTGAAGAAGATGGTGAATTCCTTGATCCTTTTGTACATACAGATTTCTGCGAACAGGGATATTCCCCTTGGGTCGATTATGAAGCCACTCTTTTTGTGGGAGAAAGATTGATTGACGTACAGGTTTGTAATGGACTATTTCTTCTATACTTTGATCATTTTAATCTTAAAATAGTACCGCATGATTTAGATGAGGATACTGTGCCCTCATTGAAAAACAAAGATCATTGGTCTTACAATCATGTATACGGCCTTGAAAGATTTATCCGGAAGAAGTGTGCCTGTGGCGGAACAGGCGAATTGCTGATGGATTTTGTTTCGGATTATGTTGTTCGTTGTAAAGACTGTAAAAAATCTACTTGGGCTGGAGTGAATGCTATTGATGCAATAGAAGATTGGGAAGCCGGGGAACTTCACTGCGAACTTCCTGATATAACGATTGAATAGGTAGAAATCTGGTAGGTAACTAATTTAGGTTTGGCCCAATAAAAGGAATACCCGTCGAAAGGGGAATGAAATCCCTTTCGACGGGTTTTGCTTTGTAAAAAAACATCCTTATGGGGCTGCGGCGTTTGAACAGCAGCTCTTTTCTTTATGTCTGAATCGGGAATCAGGAGTTCGTTGCGATGTAGATCTTCGCGCGGCTTGCGATGACCTTGGCCGTCTCTTCCGCCGATTTCACACCGCCGAAGAAGCCGGACAGTTCTTCCTTCACGCTGTCCGTCAGTCCCTCATCCTGGCGTGCCACCTGCGTTGCGCCCTTGATGAGCTCGAGCGTCAGATCCGCGGTGCTCTGATCGAACGGGACGTTGTTGCCCCTCATATATTCGATGTATTCTTCCGAATAGCCGGATTCACGGTACCATTCGTACGGATCATACGGTTCTTCGATAACATACGGGTCGATGGCGATCGGTTCCTCGATGGCGATATCCGCAGCCGCATCAATCTCCTCGGTCACGTCCGGCTTGACTTCCTCTACGGCGATCGGTTCGACCGTTTCGATTTCGACTTCGGCCACGTCCACCATAGGAGCGGAGCTCGACAGGACGGCCTCTTCGGTAGCGTACAGGATCGGCGAATCGCCGTCTTCGTTGTACCACCAGTTGTCGGATGCGTTCTTGCAGGCTTCTTCCATCTTGGCCTTATTGATGCTGAGGTTCCAGGTTTCGACGCTGTCTCCGGTGAGGAGCGTTTTCAGCA
>JAZUKT010000333.1:0-7758 GCA_045643445.1 Eubacteriales bacterium | reverse complement strand
AAATAGTCTGGTGCTGGAAAAACTCTTTGCGTATGCCAGAACGATCGGGAACAAGCCGGTTCCGATCGCTTCTGCCGAGCGTTTTGTCGTTGCGGTATGCGATTTACTGGACGGGACGTTTTCGATTGACGAACTCGATGCCGGCAGCAAAAAGTGCCTCGGAGACCTTTTACGCGGGAAAGGCGCCGATACGGGAAAACTGAAAGACTGTCTGCTTGCGCATATCAACGGTGGGAAAGCATCCCCGTTTTCCGACTCGTTCTATATGCAGAAAATTGCTCTTGAAGCAAAAGTCAGAGCGCAGAAAGATAACTATACCTCACTCACTCCCGAATTGCTGCTCGAGTGCGTTCTGAACAATCCCACCACCGCGATCAAAAACAGTATTTTGGGTGTTGCCCCCGTCGTGAAAAAGCAGGATCCGCAGAAAGAGCCGGAGCGTTCTGAATCCGATGGCAGATTCGACCAGATGTTTTCCCGGGAAACGGGAAAGAGCGCACGGGACGACATGCCCGCAGAGACCGAAAAGGAAAAAGAACCGGAACCGGAGCAGGGAATCGACGCTCTGACGGAGAAAGTCAGAAAGATCCGGGACGATCTCAGCAAGGTCGTCTTCGGTCAGGACAACGCGATCAACGTATTTTCGCTCGGATATTTCCGGGCCGAAATGCGCGCGGCGATCGATTCGCAAAACGTGCTGCCCGCCGCGACCTTCCTGTTTGCGGGCCCTCCTGCCGTCGGTAAAACCTTCATGGTGAAAACGGTTGCCAAATTGCTCGGTATTCCTATCCGCCCGTTCAATATGAGCGAGTATGCCAATGAGCTCGCGTATGAAGACCTGATCGGCTACGGTGAGAACTACAAATCCCCCAAAAAAGGTCTGCTGACCGACTTCGTCAAGCGGAATCCCCGCTGCATCCTGCTGTTCGATGAGAGCGAAAAGGCGCATCCGACGACGATCCGACTGTTTTTGCAGATACTGGATCAGGGCGTCCTGGAGGACGCAAATACCCACAAGGAAGTATCGTTCAATCAGGCGATCATCTTCTTCACGACGAATGCCGGGAAAGAGCTGTACAGCTCTTCCGAGACCGGTGATTTCTCCGACGTTTCGCGGAAGGTAATCCTGAAGGCTCTGCAGAAAGACGTCAACCCCTATACCAAAGAGCCGTATTTCCCCGCGGAAATTTGTTCGCGCTTCGCGACGGGCAACGTCGTGATGTTCAACTATATGACCGCCCGCAGCCTGTGCGAAATTGCCAAAGACGAAGCCGACAAATTTATTGAGAACTTCAAAAGCAAGTACGGGATCACGGTTTCGGTAGACAGGGACGTGTACGCCGCGCTGCTGTTCTCGGAGGGCGGCACTGCCGACGCGAGAGCGATCAAAAGCCGCTCCGAAAGATTCTTCAACGATGAAATGTTCGAGCTTTTCCGTTTCATTTCGGCGAATGGCGGGAGCGAGAGACTGGATCTTCTGAAATCCATCAGAATGAAGGTCGCATTGCCGGAAGATCCGGACGTCGTAAAATATTTCGTGAGCAGCGTTCAGAATAAGGTCATCCTGTTCACGTCGGATCCCGATGCCGATTACGGCAGCGCTTTCGGGGACGACGTGCAGATCAAGGTCATGCACAAGCCGGACGCTTTCGAAAAAGCGCTGCGGAACCGGAACGTAAGCTTCGTGCTGATCGATATCGACGCCATCAGCGAGGGCAACAGAAAATATCTGAATATCGAGGATATCGATACCGCTTCCAGAGACGCGTTCTGGCTTGCCAGGGAAAAACACCCCGATATCCCGATCTACGTATTGCTGCACAACGGCGTCGTTATTAACGTGGAGGAGCGGAAGTCGCTCACGAATGACGGTGTCAGAGGCTTCATCGAACTGGACGAAGACGGCAAACTGCCGGCCGAGAAAGTGCACGATATCAGCGTGACGCTCCATCAGCAAAGCAGTATGCAGAGCCTGGCAAAATCCAATTGCCTGCTCGCGTTTGAAACCGGACAGGCAGTCAGCGAGAACGGCGAAGAAGCCGAGATCACGCTGTTTGATTTTGAAACCTCCACTGCTGTTGACGCGGAAGACACCAATGACGTCATGAGCAACGTTTCAAAGCCCAACGTCAGATTCGATCAGGTCATCGGCGCCGAAAACGCAAAGGAAGAATTGCGCTTCTTCATCGATTATCTGAAGAACCCCAAGCAGTATGCCGAAAGCGGTCTGAGAGCCCCGAAGGGTGTGCTGTTATACGGCCCTCCCGGTACCGGTAAGACCATGCTTGCCAAAGCGACGGCTTGTGAGGCGGGCGTGACGTTCATTTCGGCCGAAGGCAACCAGTTCATCAAACGTTACCTCGGTGAAGGGAAGGACTCGCTTCACGATATTTTCGCCGTCGCGCGCAAGTATTCGCCTTCCATCCTGTTTATCGATGAATTTGAAGCGATCGCCAAGGAAAGAGTCGGCGGAGAGCATGCCGTGGCAAACGGCGAGGACGTGCTGACCGCGCTGCTGACCGAGATGGACGGCTTCAATACCGACGACACGAGACCGGTGTTCGTCCTTGCGGCGACGAATTTCGATATCAAACCCGGCAGCGGCAGGTCGCTGGATCAGGCGCTGCTGAGACGATTCGACAGCAAGATCTTCGTGGACCTTCCCAATAAGGAGGATCGCATGAAATTCGTTGAGAAGAAGATATCCGGGAACAAATCTTTCGTTATCAGCGGCGAAGAAAAAGAGAATATCGTTATCCGTTCCACCGGTATGAGCCTGGCGGATCTGGACTCCATCTTTGAACTTGCTCTCCGGAAGGCCATCCGGGCCGCTGAGCGGAAGGTGACGGATGCGGTGCTGGATGAAGCGTTTGAGACCTTTATCGGCGGCGAAGAGAAGAAGTGGGACGTCTCTCAGCTCGAGCGCGTGGCGCGCCACGAAGCGGGACACGCCTATCTCTGCTGGAAGAGCGGTGAAACGCCGTCCTACCTTACCATCGTTGCCCGCGGAGACCACGGCGGCTACATGCAGCACGATTACAACGAAGGAAAAGCCATCTATACGAAGGACGAGCTTCTTTCCAGGATCCGGATCGCTCTCGGCGGTCGGGCTTCCGAAATCGTCTGTTACGGCGAGAAGGACGGCGTTTCGACCGGCGCGTCCGGCGATCTTGCTTCCGCGACCTCGCTTGCCCAGCAGGTCATCTGTACCTACGGTATGGACGATGCGTTCGGTCTCGCGGTGATGGACGGACAAGCTGCCAGAATGAGCGAACTGTCTTCCGAAGTGAGAGCGGCGGTCAATGGGATCCTGGACGAGCAGATGAAGCAGGCGCTCGAGATCATTACCGCGGGGAAAGCGGCGATCGACGCGCTCGTTTCCGAACTGATGACGAAGAACCACATGACCGGCGGCGAAATTCAGGCGCTGCTCGAAAAATTCTAAGTGACGGAGTGACGTGCAATGTCAAGCACCGAGTGGATTTACCTGACGTTTTTAGCCCTATCATTTGTATTCATACTGTGCTACAGTGGGTATACGATCTTTTCGTATAGGAATATCTCCCCCACGAAACGGGCATTCTCGACAATCGTGTTCTACGTTGCCGGGGTGTTTATCGCGACGGTACTCGTGTTTATACCGATTTACTATGTCTCGTACTGCTTCGGCGATCGGTATACGTTTGTGCGTCCGCTGTTTCTGTCGCTTCATAACGCGTTGCGGGTGTTTATCCTGGACGGAGAGTTCGACATCGTCAAGAAAGCGGTCAAAGGCTTGTGTGAACCGTTGCACGTCGCGTATTCCCTGTACTGCGCGGTATTGTACGTCATTGCTCCGGTTCTGACGCTCGGCACGGTGCTGTCATTCTTCAAGAATTTCGTTTCCGAAATCCGTTACCGGTTTTGCGGGAAGAAGACGATATACATATTTTCCAAGCTGAACGACGGTTCCATGACATTGGCAAAGAGCATCCGCAATAAGTATCCGGATAAAAAAGCGGTTTTCGTGTTTACCGACGTTTACGAGCAGGATAACGAAATCAGTCACGAGTTCGCTTTGGAAGCGTCTCATATCCACGCGATCTGTCTGAAACGGGACGTGACCCAGTTGGATATCTTATCCAAAAAAGGAGACGTTGAAATATTCCTGATCGACGAAAACGAAGCCGAAAACGTCAGTCAGGCTTCCCTGCTGACCGAACAGTTCAACAGGGTAAACAAAAAGCAGAATATCAAGATCTTCGTTTTTGCCAAGGGAAGAGAAAACGGCTATATCATCGACTCCCTGAATTACGGCAACCTGCTGGACCGCGCGTTGTACGCCGAGTTTGCCAGCCATACGTTCAAGATCCGCCGGGTAAACAGCGTGAAGCAACTGGTGTGGAGAACGATCCCGAAAGCCGGCCTTTTCGAAAGATGTGAGAACAAAACCATATCCGCGATGATCGCCGGTATCGGATCTTTCGGCACGGAATTTTTCAAAATGCTCGTGTGGTATTGTCAGACCGAGGGATATTCCCTCGAATTGAACGTATTCGACAAAGGCAGAAAAACCGATTCCGGCGAAAAATACAGCATAGAATCGGTTCTTGCAAGGCAGTGCCCGGAATTGTTCCAAATGAACCCCTGTAATAGGGACGGCGAAGCAAGATACGATATCAAGTGCTATGACGGAATCGATTTTTCCAATGATTCTTTTGAGAAACTCTGGGAGGACGAGGCAACACGCAAGCGGTTGATGAGAACGTCGTTCGTGCTCGTTTCGCTCGGCAACGACGACGTCAACATTGAAACCGCCGTCTATCTGCGTTCGCTGTTTGACAGGAAAAAAGGCATTGTTGCGACCAATCGTATTACCGACGACGAGGAGAGACCGAGCATATACGCTATCGTGTACGACGGCGTCAGATCGGGGGTCGTAAGCAGCGGCGGAGACGAATTCCTGAAGAACCATAAAGCGATCCCGTATCACATCCATTTCATCGGATCGATCGAACAGCAATATGATTATGATAACGTCTATGACTTTGACCTGGAACAAGAGGCGCGGCGGTATCACGTTGAGTGGTTGAACGTGAGCTATGAAGAAGTGAAGGATGCGAGGAAGAAGCATTACGATCCGGCTCTGTTGCCGAATATGGATACGGAAAAGGTCACGGAACTGATAGCGGCCGATTCGAGTTATGAACAGTATGAGTATTACCGGTTGTCTTCGTTGGCCAAGGCCCTGCATAAAAAGATGTTGAAAGATCATCAGTGGCCGATGACGACAAAAATCGAACATATCCGCTGGAACGCGTATATGCGCACGGAAGGCTATGGCGATTCGAAAGGTGCGCCGCGAGCGGACAGGGCGCTACTGCATGATGAACTGGTCGATTGGAAAAGCTATCATGATGATAAGAGAAAAGACCGGTAACGGCGCCCGCGGAACGCAGCACCATCCGGGATGAAATCAGCGTTCCTGACGATACTATCAAAGGAGGATTGTCATGTATCAGCCGAAACCCATTGACACGAAAGATATCGTTCTGCCGAACGAATTGATCGATCTGACCGAAAAGATCGCCGCCAACGTCCACGACATCTGGGCGCAGGGGAGACTATCCGACGGCTGGTCGTATGGGAAAGAACGGAACGATACGCTGAAACAAACGCCTTGTCTCGTTCCCTATGACGAATTGCCGGAATCCGAAAAGCAATTTGACCGCGATACGGCGCTTGAAACGCTGAAACTGATTATATCGCTCGGATATTCCATCAGGAAAGAGACCGACGCGAGAAAAACGGGAAATCATTAAAAAAACGTCGATAGCCTTACCGAGCGATTCCAATCGCTTTACGAAAGATTTCTCATCGGGTGTGACTCGGTTGAGGAGCTCGGGCGCGGAACAAGGAAGAACTCGGCGAAATGGACGTATTCTATGAAAGCGATCTCGTGAGCGTCATACTGAAGCTGATCGCGTCCGACGGGAAGATCAGCGGCAGCGAAGTCGCGTACCTCAATCAAAATTCCGACTTCGGGTATACCGTCGCGGAATTGTCGGACGTGTACGAGAGCAGCAAGGAAGAAATCGACGGCAATTTTGTTGACAATCTTGAAAACGGGCTGGCCCGCTTACGCTCGGTCAATGGGAAACTGGCGGACGCGTACAAGAAATTGCTCTCTTTGATCTGCGACATTATCAGAGAGAGCGACGCGGCCGTTTCCCCTGAGGAAACGAAAGTCATCGACGAGATGAAAGCCAGACTGGGCTTTTGAGAAAAATACCGGTATTTTCGAAAAATCGAAAATGCCGGCTTTTCTTTTTGAAAAAAATATGGTATAATTCTACTGGAAAACGACTTTGAAGGGAGACGACTTGGGAAAATGATCGAAACGAAGCGGTTACGGTGCTACCCGGCTTCGAGGGAGCAGATGGAAGCCTTCATCGCGGCGCAGACGAGCGACGCGCTGAAGGCGGCGTACGCCGAGATGCTCAGTGGCTGCCTTGCGCATCCCGAAGCGCGGGAGTGGTACGCCCTCTGGATGATCGAGCGGCGGGATGGTACCCACGTGGGCGAATTCTGCTTCAAGGGCATTAACGAAAGCGGCGCGGTGGAGATCGGCTACGGCATTGACGAAGCGCACCGGGGTCGGGGATACGCGACCGAGGCGGTGACGGCCGCCGTCAGGTGGGCGCTTGGGCAGAAGGGCGTCCGGCGGGTGACCGCCGAGGTGGAAGAGAACAATCCAGCTTCCCGGCGGGTGCTCACGAAAGCGGGATTTTTGCCTACCGGCGGTCGGGGCAAGGAAGGACTGATTTTCGCCCTGGAAAAAGCCGTGACCGATCGGCTGACCATCCGCCCCGAGAGACACGGGGATTACAAAGCGATCGTTTCGCTGGTGCTGCGCTCCTTCCGGGAGGGCACCGACTACTCGGACGGGACGGATATCGTCGCGCTGATCGAGGAGATCCGCGATTCCGAATACTATATTCCCGCGCTTTCCTTCGTGGCGGAGCTGGACGGCGAGATCGTCGGGCATTTCCTCTTTTCGCGCTTTCCGCTTTCTAAAACGCCGGAGGGCGGCCACGGCAGAGCCGAGGACACCGATATCGTCATGCTGGCGCCGGTCTCCGTGCACGCCGATCATCTGCGGCAGGGGATCGGCTCGGCGATGCTCCGGCTCGGAATCGAAAAGGTGCGGGAAATGGGCTTCGCCGGTATTACGGTGGAGGGAAATTTCCGGTTTTACAACCGGGTCGGCTTCCGCACCTCCTCCGAATACGGCATCTACCCGGTGAGCGGCTACCCCATGACCGACCCGCGCTGCCAGATGTGCATGGAGCTTTCCCCCGGCTCGCTGCGCGGCAAGGGCGGATTCGTGGTTTACGATATGTATTTTAACGCCTGAAAGGAAAACTATGGAACTGTTTGCATCGCATCCGGTGTTTCCCACGCCGGATATTGAGAAAACCGCCGAATACTACCGGCAGCAGCTGGGCTTCCGGCGGGTGGATTACCTCGACGCCAAAGAAAAACATATCTGCCTTTACCGGGACGGGGTAGAAATCATCCTCACCGATTCGGGCGGGCGAAAGGTGATCCCCAACCGTGAGCTCTACGGCTACGGCGGCGACGCCTACGTGATCGTCCGGGAGCAGGAGCAGCTCCAGCGGGAATACGAGGAAAAAGGTGTCAAAATCGTCCGGCCGCTGCACAAGACCGATTACCACAACCGGGAATTTGTGATCGAGGATATCGACGGTCGGTGGC
>JAZUKT010000332.1:0-2052 GCA_045643445.1 Eubacteriales bacterium | reverse complement strand
CCGCCGTGGCGCGAAGCGGTGATATAGGTAGTAAAACTATGCAATTCATCACCCATGCGGAATACCAAACGCCATCGCCCACGTCAACAGAACACCTAACGCTCTCGGCTTTGCCGTTATGAAAACTTTGCTCTGCACTTGTTTTACTAACGAACGACCTCGCCCAAGACCCACGACCTATTTGACCATTCCCCATTTCCGGCGGGAGCCGGCAGGAGAGAAAATCCAAAAGGGGAACCATGTCGCTTGCGACGGTTCCTCTTTTGGCGTGGGTGATTCACAAGAGGTGTCACGCGAACACCTCTTGTGCGCCGTCCGCGGAGGACAAAAAATAAAATAGAGAAGTCCCGCGGACTTCTCTACAAAAATCCCCCCCAACAGAATCAAAAAAGAAAGCGCCGAACTCACGCCCGGCACTTTCCTGATTCTGTTGTGGTGTTGTGTATCTCAGTCGTAAAGCTTTTCCGTCTGTTCGATCAGCTTCTTCAGCTTCGCGTTCGTCGCCTTCATCTGGCTCTTGATCTTGGACGCGAGCTTCGGCAGATCTTCCGCAATGCACGGATACAGCGTCGTTTCCATAAAGATGTCGTTCAGACAGTCGGACCACGCGAGCGCGAATCCGTTGCCGTAATGGTCGTGGATAATGTCGATCATCTGCCCGGAGAGTTTGTCGCGCGTGTATTTGATCTTCAAAGAAGATTCATAGTAGACGGGCAGTACCTGACGGTTCGTTTCGCGGCAGAGCACCTCGAGTACGGTGGAGACGAACGGCATTTCCTCGTCCGTCACCGTGACCGGGATGAAGCCCATTTCGGTCGTGTCGTGAATGGCGGTAACGTAATCTTCCTGCATAGCGTCGCGCTTCGGATACGGCAGAACGGCAATATCGTCGTCGGCCTTGCGGATCACGTCGGTTTCGAGCGAGCCGAGACGGTTGCCCCAGAGGAAGAGCCCCTGACCGGAGGTGAACATCGTCGAGGCGATCTGTTCGCTTTCGTCATTCGAGATGCTCTTGCCGAAGAAGGCGCTTCTGTACGTTGCGCGGAGCAGATCGACGAGCGTGTAGGCGTTTTCGTTGTCGATGGCGATAACGGGGAAGCCGTCCTCGTCACGGGTGATGAAGCCGGGGTCGCCCGCGATCAGCCACGGGATGCAGCAGCCCCACTGATCGGAGCCGATGGAGGCGTAGCGGTCGTTCGGACCGGCATCGCCGTCGCCGTCGAGATCGAAGAAGGCGTTCGCGGCGAGCTGGTTGTAGGCGTCGATCGTCCACTTCTGATCGAGGACGGTCTGGTAGACGTCGTTCGGATCGCCGTACAGATCCTCGTAGTAGCTCTTGTTCATGATGAGGCATTCCGTGTTGCGGAGCTGGTCGATGAAGAAGTCACCGGCGAGCGTGTAACGCTTGTTGACGTCAAGGGAAATGTCGGTCATGAAATCATCGTACCACCAGGGCTCGTTGAAGTCGAACACGGCGCCTTCCGTGTAGACGTTGCGGAAAATACCCTCGGCCGTCATCGGCACGCAGCCCCAGATATCGTTGATGATGACCTGATAGGTGCGGTCGCCGGAGAGGACGAGCTGGCGCAGTTCGGCGGGTACTTCGTTGTAGAAAATATCGACGGGATAGAAGACGAGATCGACGTTCAGGTATTCCTCGACGGACTGATTGCGGCGGATAACGGAGTCAAGCGCGGCGTCGCCGGTGAGCTCCTCTTCGCCTTCGATATAGATATTCGAGGTAGCCATGGTGAGCGTCGCCTGGCCGTTCGAGTTCTGGAAATTCAGCGTTTGTCCCTGAAAATTCGTCCCGGCGAAGCGGTCGTCTTCGGTCGGCTGGATGCCGGTCGGTTCGTCCGTCCCAGTGGTTCCGGCGGGATTATTACCGTCGCCCTTGCAGGAGACGAGAACCGGAAGAAGCATCAGAAGGGAAAGGAGCAGGCAAAGCAGTTTTTTCATGATGGTTTCCTTTCAGTTTTACAATGCGCGTACTGAAATGAGTATAACACAAAACGGCCGGGCATGCAAGAGGATGGGAGCATTTTTCTCTTT
>JAZUKT010000331.1:0-4429 GCA_045643445.1 Eubacteriales bacterium | reverse complement strand
CTTCCAGCGTTGGTTTCATGCGGTGGACAAGGCACGGGCGAAAACAACGCCGTTCAGCCCGGCGAAGAAACGGTACAGACTGCCAAAACGGTCGCGCCCGTATATGCCAAAAACAACGATTGGGAATGCGGCACCGCATCCGTAACAGCCGGTCTTTCGGTCGAAGACGGCGCGGTCTACATCAATTCGCTGATGTTCGACGGCGAAAACCGGGCGCTTCGCACGCCGATCACTCTGCCGCGTTCCTACCGCTTTGAAGAAGACGAAGACAAAACCGAGAAGGAATTCAACTGGACGTTCGAACGCGCCCTTTCCCTGCCCGGCGAGCTCAGCATGATCTTCTGGGACGAGACGGCCGGATGCTCCTACACCGTGACCTGCAAGGCACGCACCGACATCGCCGGACCGGTGGAGTTCTCCGCGAAACTCGTCAACACGAAGCCCCATTCGATCCGCGTCATCCCCGGCGAGCTGTTCGTGATGAACTTCGCCTTTGACGAAACGCCGGAAGCTTTTGCCGTCAAAAAGGAAAACGGTTATGCGGAAGGCATGGACGTTCAGTACGCGCTTGCCGACTTTATGGAAAGAGCGGAAGGAACCGGCATCTATCGGTTTGATATCCCGGAAGACGGATCAATCAAAATTGACACCGATACCCGTTCGGATCGTGACGTAGGCGGCTATATCCCGATGGTGTATCTCGACGCCGGGAACAGCGGCTCCTACTTTGCGTTTGAATGGACGTCCGACACGATCAATGTCTCAAAAACCGAAGACGGCGTGCGCGTTTCCGTTGATTATCAGAACGAACTGGTAACGGAGACGTTTTCCACGGTCGTTCCCTCAGGCGGCGACTTCGTCGTGCCGCCGATCTACATCGGTACGTACAACGGCGACCTCGATGACGGTTCCAACGAATTCAAACGCTGGTTCTGGCTTGAGAAAACGCCGAAAACGATGCTCGCCGATCCGCAGGAACCCTACGTTCAGACGGACTATTTCTCTGATACAGCCAAATCGCTCATCGACAGAGGGCTGCTCATCCAGTCTGCCAAATGGGATATCGGTTGGTGGAATGAAAATCACAAAGGCACGAGTTATCTCAGCGGTTCCTGGATACTCCGCGCCGCAGACTGGGATCTGAAAGAAGTGGGTACTGCTTACCACAAGGACAATATCAGCTGGGCGGTCTACGTTTTGTTACACAATTCCAATGAGCGCGTATGGGGCGACGATCAGCTCACCTCACTCGGACGAACGGGACACCCGGAATGGTTTGTATCAGACGATCTGCCCCACGCTGACCTCGGCAACGAAGAATGTGTTGATTACATCAAACGCAAACTCCTCGCCTTCTTGACGGAAAATCATATTGATACCTGGCGTTCCGACATGGAACCGATTTACCATATGTCGGAAAGAGAGAACCGACACGACGCGAACGGTACGGATGTCATGTACTGGAACACGCGCGGTTTCTTTGATATCGTCGATTATCTTCTCGAAACGATCCCCGGTTTCCGTTATGAGGCCTGCTCGGGCGGCGGTTCGATGAAAGACTTTGCAACGGCTCACCGTGCCTCGAACATCAACTGCGATGACTTCGCCAATTATTGCAGTCTGCGCACGACTTTCTACGACGGAACGTATATGATCCATCCGGCGCAGCTGCAGCTCCCGTGCTATTTCCTCGATTCGTCAAACCCGGATGGTGAACTGTATGCCGGATACGGCGATACGGATTTTGCCGCACGTTCCCTGCTCTATGCGCCGATCATGGGCGATCTCTGCAAATATGAGCGCGGCGCGGAATACATTACGCTCCACAACGAAAAGATCAAGCCGCTCATCCGCGGGGCAAACTTCTATCACACGCTGCCGCGCCCTGACGGAATCCACTGGGATGCGGTTCAGTACGGTTATGATATTCTGCCCGAGAACGGGATCGGCGGCGCGCTGTTCATCTTCAAGCCCTCCACCGAAGAAGGCAACGAAAAGCACGTCGGCATCCGCGGTCTGAATCCCGACTACACTTACCGCGCGGACTTCTACGAGCGGAAAGACCAGAGTTTCATCGCCACCGGTCGTGAACTCCTCGAAAACGGCATCACCGTGACGATCAACGAAGACATCGGCTCGGAAATCGTCTTCTTTGAAGTCGTGAACGATTAAACGTCATTTCTCATATCGGAGGAATCGAATCATGCGGATTCTCTTCAAAAGAATTTCAGCCCAGCTGCTCGCTTCTTTGATGCTGCTTCCAGCGTTGGTTTCATGCGGTGGACAAGGCACGGGCGAAAACAACGCCGTTCAGCCCGGCGAAGAAACGGTACAGACTGCCAAAACGGTCGCGCCCGTATATGCCAAAAACAACGACTGGGAATGCGGTACCGCCTCCGTGACGGCCGGGCTTTCGGTCGAAGACGGCGCGGTCTACATTAATTCGCTGACGCTTGACGGCGAAAACCGCATTCTCCGCACGCCGATCACCCTGCCGGCTTCCTACCGGGAAATTGACACCAAGGACGATTCGGAGAAGGAATTCAACTGGACGTTCGAACGTGCACTTTCCCTGCCGGGCGAGCTCAGCATGATTTTCTGGGACGAGACGGCCGGATGCTCCTACACCGTGACCTGCAAGGCACGCACCGACATCGCCGGACCGGTGGAGTTCTCCGCAAAACTCGTCAACACGAAGCCCCATTCGGTCCGCGTCATCCCCGGCGAGCTGTTCGTGATGAACTTCGCCTTTGACGAAACGCCGGAAGCCTTTGCCGTCAAGAAAGAAAGCGGCTATGCGGAAGGTATGGACGTGGTTCACGTTTACGCGGATATCATCGGGCACACGGACGGAACCGGCATCTATCACATGGAGATCCCGGAAAACGACGTGATCGCACTCGATACGGATACGCGGCAGGGGTTCAACGAAAGCGGCTATATCCCGATGGTCTATCTCAACGCCGGGAACCACGGTTCATACCTTGCCTTTGAGTGGTCATCCGATACGATTTATGTTTCGAAGACCGAGGGCGGTGTGCGCGTTTCCGTTGATTATCAGAACGCGATCGTCACCGATCCGTTCTCGACCGTTGTTCCGTCAGGCGGCGACTTCATCGTACCGCCAATCTACATCGGCACGTACAACGGCGATCTCGATGATGGTTCCAACGAATTCAAGCGTTGGTTCTGGAATGAAAAATCCCCGAAGACGCTCCATGCGGATCCGAACGAGCCGTATGTACAGACGGACTGGTTCTCGCAGGACGCCGCGGCACTCGCCCAAATCGGCGTACAGTCGGCTAAATGGGACTGCGGCTGGTGGAATCCGGAGCACGAGATTTCAAGCTGGTACGGTGGTTCGTGGAAACTCCGCTGTGTTGACTGGAATCTGAAGGATATCGGCGAAGCGTATCACAAGGATAACGTAAGTTGGGCTGTGTACGTCCTGCTCCACGACGCAGGAGCGAGCCTCAAAAGCGATGATCCGGATGACCTGCTCACTTCCATAGGCGGTCATCCCGAATGGTTCGTTGAAAACGGCGTCAAATTTGCCGACCTCGGCAATGAACAATGTGTCGAATATATAAAACGCAAGCTTCTCGCGCTATTTACGGAAAACCATATCGACACCTGGCGCACCGACTGGGAACCGATCGCACACTACTCGAAGCGCAAGAACCGCCACGACGCACTCGGAACGGACGTGATGTATTGGAACACGCGCGGTTTCTTCGACATCGTCGACTTTCTCATTGAAACGATCCCCGGATTCCGCTATGAATCCTGCTCGTCGGCAGGTTCGATGAAAGATTTTGTAACGGCGCACCGTGCGTCGAACATCAACTGCGACGACTTTGGAAACTACTGGAGCCTGCGCACAACGTTTTACGACGGAACTTATTGCATCCATCCGGCTCAGCTTCAGATGCCCTGCTCAATTCTCAGGTCAGGCGATCCGCAGAACGCGCTATATGCCGGCCATGGCGACCTCGACTTTGCCGCCCGTTCTGTGATCTACGCACCGATCATGGGCGACCTTTATCGGTATGAACGCGGCGCGGAATATATCACGCTCCACAACGAAAAAATCAAGCCGCTCATCCGCGAGGCGAACTTCTATCACACGCTGCCGCGGCCTGACGGCATACACTGGGATGCAGTTCAGTACGGCTATGATATTCTGCCCGAGAACGGGATCGGCGGCGCGCTGTTCATCTTCAAGCCATCCACCGAAGACGGGAACGAAAAGCACGTCGGCATCCGCGGCTTGAATCCCGATTTCACCTACCGCGCGGACTTCTACGAACGGAAAGACCAGAGTTTCATCGCCACCGGTCGTGAACTCCTCGAAAACGGCATCACCGTGACGATCAACGAAGACATCGGCTCGGAAATCGTCTTCTTTGAAGTCGTGAACGACTAAATC
>JAZUKT010000330.1:0-16266 GCA_045643445.1 Eubacteriales bacterium | reverse complement strand
TGCCTCCTGAACTTGGCGGACAATCCGCTGCGGGATGTGACGACGGCGGGCGCGATGCGCAGTCCCGTGTTCGGCTTCCCGATCGGGGAACTGGTGACGCTGCGCGCAGAGGCGGGCGAACTGCCCCTGGACGTCGGTGTGACGGCCGCAGCGGCGTGGGCGGGTGAACGGGCATCGAGTCCGGCTGATCAGGCGCTGCGCGAGAAATGCCGCGTGCTGATCGGGTGGCAGGAGCGTCATGCCGCGGCGGCGCGCTCCCTCACGGCGGACAAATATCTCGAATATCTTCTGAACGATACGTCGTTCTTCTCGCTGCCCGGGATCCGCGGCAACGGTGCGGAACGGGATGCCGTCAATCGGTTTGCGGCGCTCGCCCGGACGTATGAGGACAACGCGGCGTCCGTGATCCGCTTCGGCGGGCTCTCCGGCTTTCTCACGTTTTTGGCGGAGACCATCGACGGACGTGACGGCGACAAAAAAGCGCCGGAGGCGGCAGACGCGGTCTCCATCATGAGCATTCACGCATCGAAGGGACTTGAATTCCCGATCTGCTTCGTGTCCGAATGCGACAAAAAGCGCAACACGAAGGACGAGACCCGCACGATGCTCTTCGATCCCGTCATCGGCCTCGGAATGTACCTGACGGACGAGAGCGGCCTCGTGCGGTGCGATACGCTGATCCGGCGCGCGATTGCGGAGAAGATCCGCCGGGAGTCGGTGGACGAGGAAATGCGGATGCTGTACGTGGCGCTGACGAGAGCGAGAGACCGGCTGATCGTCACGGGCACGACGGCGGATGCGGAAGAAATGCTCGCCAAAGCGGTGCGGCAGCGGGAATTTGCCGACGCCTATACGCACCGCGTCATTGAGAGCACGTATCTCGACTGGATCGTGGATGCGTGCGTGGCCGGCGGGCAGTATTGGACGGTCACGGTCGTGGACGCGGCGGAGATGACGGCGGGAGACGGCGCAGGCGCGGGATCCGCAGAGATTCACCCGGCGGCAGATACGGCGGAGATAGCGGCGCGGTTTGCGTTTGCGTATCCCGATCGGTTCCTCGCGGGCGTGCCGTCGAAGCTGACGGTATCCCGGCTGAATCCGCGCATCCTCGACGACGGGGAATCCGACGGCGTGGTGGCGGAAACACCGGCCGACGGAGCGGCAGACGAAGAACCGGCGAAAAAGCCGATGCGCCGTCCGCGGTTCATGGAAGGCAAGGCGGACGCGACGGCGGCGGAACGCGGTACGGCTGCGCACGCTTTCCTGCAATTCTGCGATTTCGCCGCGCTCGGCCGGGACGGCTTTGAGGCGGAGCGCGATCGAATGGTGCGGGAGAAATTCCTCTCGGCGGCGACGGCGGCGCTGATCGACGGGCGGCTGATCGAGCGGTTTCTCAGAAGCGAACTTTACGGCAAAATCTCCCGTTCGCCGTTCGTGAAGCGGGAATTCCGTTTCAACGCCGTGATGGACGCCGACCGATTCACGGAAGACGAAGCGCTCGGCGAGAAACTGCGCGCGTCCGGGACGAAGGTGACGGTGCAGGGCGTAGTGGACTGCGTGTTCCGCGATCCCGACACAGGGGCGTTGACGCTCATCGACTATAAGACAGACGCGATCCTCGCCGACGAATGGAAGAATCAGGCGAAGGCGGAGGAGCGGCTGCGGGCGCGTCACGGACATCAGCTTGCCTACTACCGCGAGATCTGCGAAGCGATGTTCGGCGAGGCGATCCCGGTGACGGCCATCTACTCCGTGCCGCTCGGACGGACGATCCCGGTTTGAACGGACGAACAGACGGGCGACAAATCAGAATAATCGGAGGTAGTTTTGATGAAAGAAGAATGCTTGATTTGCAAAGCACCACTTGAATATCTGAACGAAGATGTCGAGATGGAGTGTGCAATTTGTCATAAAAAAGAGCACAGCAAAACGCGGTGCGTAAACGGTCACTATGTTTGCAACGAGTGCCACACAAAGGGGATTGACAGCATTTTCGGTGTTTGCTTTTCGGAAACTTCAAAAAATCCGATAGGGATTATCAACAAAATGATGCGGCTTCCGTTTTGTCATATGCACGGACCGGAGCATCACATCATGGTCGGTGCGGCACTCCTTACAGCGTACAGGAACGCAGGCGGCAATATTGACCTTGCGAAAGCCCTGACCGAAATGAAAAACCGTGGGCAAAGTGTACCCGGTGGTGCCTGCGGATTTTGGGGTGCTTGCGGTGCCGGTATCAGTACGGGAATGTTTATCTCAATTATTTCCGGCTCAACGCCTCTTGCCGGTGAGCCGTTCGGTTTTTCCAACAGAATGACCGCAAAATCGCTTGAAGCAATCGGTTCGGTGGGCGGTCCCCGCTGTTGTAAGCGGGATTCCTATCTCTCCATACTTTCTGCCATAGATTTTGTGAAAGAGCATTTTGGTGTGGAAATGGAAAAGTCGGAAATTGTATGTGATTTTTCGCCAAAGAACAATCAGTGCCTCGGGAAACGATGCCCGTTTTCCAAAGGAAATCATTAAGCAACTCCCGGTTAGCCGAGCAGATGTCGATCTCCTCTCTCATATTCACTTCTTATACGGAAAAACGGAACAGAAAAAGACCTGCCGATTGGGAATGAACCCGACCGACAGGTCTTTTGGTTTGTCAGGGCTTATTCAGCGTCAGCGGCGGGCGCTTCTTCATCACCGCAGCAGCAGACGGGCTCGGCGTCGTCGACGTCCACTTCGGGGAAGCAGTCCTCGCAGTCGCAGGCGTCACAGTCGCCGTCACACTCGAACGTAACTTCAAAATACTTCTTGAAGATCGAATAGGCGACGGCCAGTACGGCAGCGATGCTGACGATGGCGCCGATGACGATCAGAATGACCTTGATGGTCTCCATGCTCTTCGATTCTTTCATGATATAATCCTCCTTTGTGATGGGGTTTTGATTCAAGTACAAGTATAGTATACCATATTTCCTCAAAAATACAAGGGCAAATCGGGAAATCTCCGAAAAACTGCCGGATCAGGTGAGCGCGTCGGTCGGCTTCTCGTCGCCGGTTTCCTCATGCAGCGATCCGCCGAGGAAGACGCGGGCGCGTTCGGGCGCATCCTTGGCGTCGCCCCAGGGCTCGTTTTCGTAGCGGTAGTCGAATTTCTTGCAGAACCAGCTCACGTCGCCGCGAAGCTTGGTAAGGTACGCCTTTTCGATGCCGTCCACCTGCTTGTAGAATTCGGCGAAATCCTTTTTCGAGAGCCGTTCGCGTGCGGCGCGGATGAAGCGTCCGTAATGCGGCAGGCAGAAATACGGCGCGGCGGCCACCTTGTCGTGGAAGGCGGAATCGCTCTGCCAGAGAAGCGCAGCCGTCTCGAGCATCCGGGAGAAATTGTACTCGATCCGCTCGCAGATGTAGCAGGAGCCGCCCAGTTTGTCGAGGCGCTTTGCGGCGTTGTCGGCGGTCTTCTGGAGGAACAGCCCCATATTGCCGTCGAGGTCGGACGCGAGGGAGTCGAGGTGGCTTTCGAGGATGAGCGCGAGCGGCAGACGTTTGCCGTGATTGAACATCTGGCCGAGATGCGTGTCGCAGAATCCCTGCTCGTTCGTTTTCAGGCGGACGTCGGGCTCCATCATGGACGCGCCGAGGATGAGATCGAGTTCGTTCGATTCAAGCTGATTGTACATGAGGCAGAACGGGCAGGTGCAATGCTCCGGCTCGCGGACTTTTTCAAATGCCTCGTTGACGGGGATCGTGTAGATCTGTTCCATCTTGTTCCTCCTGTGTTTTGTCGGTCGGTTTACTGTTTCGGGCTGATGGTCGGCCAGTATTTGACGAGGTAGTCGATGCCGGACCAGAGCGTCATAACGGCCATCACGACGATCGAGATGAACGTGAGCGGCCGATAGGTTTCAAAGAACGGGAAGGGCAGGATCACGGGCTCGAGCAGGATGCAGAGGATTGACGTCATCTGCGTGACCGTCTTGATCTTGCCGAGCCAGGCGGCGGCGATCACGAGGCCCGCTTTGTTCGAGGCGACCATGCGCAGCGACGTGACGGCGAACTCGCGGAGAATGACGATGAAGAGCGCCCAGACGTACACGGGGCGGATATACTCGTACCGCACGAGGAGGCCGAGCATCGTCGTGATGACGAGCAGTTTGTCGGCGAGCGGATCCATGAACTTGCCGAAATCGGTGATGAGGTTGTATTTGCGGGCGATCTTGCCGTCGAGCATATCGGTGAGCGAGGTCAGGGCGAAGAGAACGGCGGTGATGATCCGCACGGCGGTATCGCTGATCGGGAACGGCACGCAGAGCACGGCCAGCACGATCGGCACCATGATCATACGGGAGAGCGTCAGTTTATTCGGAAGATTCATAAGGCACCTCGCTTGTCAGTCGGAAGATACGGGAAGAATGGCTTCGCCCACGAGGTCGTAGTCCATCGCTTCCGTGATTTTTACGTCGATCATTTCACCCTCGGCGATGCGGAGTCCCGCTTGCGGCACGGAGAACCAGATCTTTCCGTCGATGTCGGCGGCTTCCGCGTAACTGCGTCCGAAGTGGGATTCGGCGACTGGATCGTAGCCCTCGCACAGGACGTGGACGACGGTGCCGATCCGGGATTCATTGTATGCTTCGCTGACGGCGAGCTGCGTGCGCATCAGGGTGTCGTAGCGGTCCTGCTTTACCTGCTCGTCGATCTGATCGGGGAAATCGTAGGCGGGCGTGTCTTCCTCGCGGGAGTACGTGAACGCGCCGAACCGCTCGAATTTCGCATCCTTGATGAAGGCGCAGAGCTCCGCGAAGTCCTCGTCCGTCTCGCCGGGGAAGCCGACGATGGCGGTGGAACGCAGGACGATGCCGGGGATCGTGCGCAGTTTGGCGATATTTTCGCGGATCGTGGCGCTGCCGCCGTGACGGTTCATCCGGCGAAGCACGGGATCGGCGATATGCTGGATCGGGATGTCGATGTATTTGACGACCCGCGGGTTGTTTTTGATCTCTTCGACGAGCTCGTCCGTGATCTTGTCGGGATAGCAGTAGAGAAGGCGGATCCACGGGATGTCCGTTGCGGAGCAGATGCCGCGGATCAGCTCGGGCAGCTCGTACTTGCCGTAGAGGTCGATGCCGTAGGCGGAGGTGTCCTGCGCGATGATGTTCAGTTCCTTGATGCCAAGCGCGTCGAGGGCGGTCGCCTCTTCGATGATGGCTTTCATCGTGCGGGAACGCATTTTTCCGCGGATGCCGGGAATGGCGCAGTAGGTGCAGCGGTTGGAGCAGCCCTCGGCGATCTTGATGTACGCCATGTTGTCGCCGGTCGTCACGACGCGCTCGCCTTCGAGGTCGCACGTCTCCTTGTCATCGAAGCAGGCGTATTTCTGCTTTTTCGCGCCCTTTTTCGAGGCGTTTTCGAGAACGGAGCCGACGGCTTCGACGATCTTGTGGATACTGCCGACGCCGAGAAGCGCATCCACTTCGGGCAGTTCCCGGAGGATGTCGGTCTGATAGCGTTCGGCGAGACAGCCGGTGACGACGATGCCCTTCAGCTTGTGGTGCTTTTTCAGCCACGCGATGTCGAGGATGTTGTCGATCGACTCTTTTTTCGCGGATTCGATGAAGGCGCAGGTGTTGATGATGACCACGTCAGCCTCGGTCTCTTCCGGCGTAATCTCGTAGCCGGCGTCGACGAGGTGATGCAGCATGACTTCGGTATCGCAGAGATTTTTGGAACAGCCGAGTGAGACGAACCCGACTTTTGCGGCCTTTGCCATAGGTATACTCCTTTGGGATCGGGGGTTAGGATCGCTCACGGAGAGCGGCGCGGATCTCGTCCGACGTGAATCCGAGGCGCAGGAGAGCGGCATAGATCTTTTCACGTTCGGCGGGGGCTGCTTCGGCGAGAGCGGGATATTTGTGAGTAAGCTGCCAGTCGAGGGCGGCGCGGTAATCCTCCTCCGGAACGGCGCAGGCGGCTGATGACGCGGCTTTGGCGTCGTAGCCATGCGAGCGGAGATAGGCGGCAATGCGGCGCGGCCCGTAATGGCTCGACCGGACGGCGGCTTCGGCATAGCGGAGGCAGGCGGCCTCTTCGTTGAGGTAGCCTTTTCCTTTGACGTAGGCGAGCGCGGATTCGATCGCTTCGGCGGGATGGCGCTTTTCGCGGAGTTTCCGTTTCAGCTCGGCTTCACTGCGGTCGCGGGATCTGAGCAGCAGGGCGCAGTCCCGGAGCGCGGCAGTCCGTGCGGCGGCGTCATGGAGCCGGTCGTAGAGCTCAGGCGTGATCTCATCGCCGTCAGCCGGAGTTCGGCCGAGTGAGGCGGAGAGCCGTTTCCATTCGCCGGGAGAGAGAACGAGCGCTTCCTCGCCGCCATCTCCCGCGATCAGGAGAACGACCGAGGTCTTGCCGACGTTGACGGATTTCAGAAACATAGGAACCTCCGGATTCAGCCGACGACGGCGCCGTTTTCGATATGGCGGAACGAGACGCCTGCCTGCCGTTCGGGCACGACGTCCGGTTCGCAGGAGGTGACGATGATCTGCCGTTCCTCCGTACCGAGGGAATCCAACAGATACTGCCGCCGGTTTTCGTCGAGTTCGGAGAATACGTCGTCGAGGAGAATGACCGGGTACTCTCCGCCGACCGTGCGGGCGATTTCGGCCTCCGCGAGTTTCATCGAGAGCGCGATGCTCCGCTGCTGCCCCTGCGAGGCGTACAGACGGGATTCGCGTTCGTTGAGCGAGAGGACGACGTCGTCCTTGTGGATGCCCCAGAGCGTCGAACCTGCCGCGATCTCCCGATCGAGATTCTGACAGAGCTTTTCGGCGAGGGCGGAGGAATCGGGCAGCGTGCCGTTCGGCTCCGTGAGCAGCGGCGGCAGACTGTCCTCTATAACGTGCGACGAATAGGTGAGACCGGGCACCTCGGCGCCGTCGGTCATTCCGGCAAAATAGCGGGTGACGGCGTCGCGGAGGAGCGTGCAGTATTGGCTTCGGTAGGCGGCGATGCGGGTACCGCATTCCGCGAGGGAGACGGCGTAGACTTCCCATTCCTCGCGTCGGACGGCGTTTCCGTCTGCGGCGAATTTGAGCAGCGCGTTGCGTTCCGTCAGCAGCTTCGAGTAGCGGCGGAGCGAGGTGAGATAATCGCCGGACAGCTGGGAGAGCGCCACGTCGAGAAACGTGCGCCGCTCAAGCGGTCCGCCGGAGACGAGGGACAGATTGGCCGGGCAGAAGAGGACGGCGCGGAAGCTGCCCATCATTTCGGCCGGGGAGGAAAGCGGCGCCCCGTTGCGGGTGAGGCGTTTCTTTCCGGTGAGCGGGAGAACGGCTTCGAGCTTCGTGTCGTTTTCGTATCCGTCACGCCGGTAGACGACGGCGGCAGAAGCGCACGGCTCGCCGAAACGGATCAGTTCCCGATCCTTCGCGCCGCGGAACGAGCGTCCACGGGCAAAGTAGTAGATGCCCTCGAGGATATTGGATTTTCCCTGCGCGTTCATGCCCCAGAGCACGTTGATGCCGCCTTCAAGCGGAACGACGGCGGAGGCGATGTTGCGCCAGTTCGTGTATGTAACGGACGAAACGATCATTCGTCGTCTTCACCGAGATCGAGCAGCCGGATGTCGAGCCCTTCCGTATCGGCGGGATCGAGGTTGTCGAGATCGTCTTCGAGATCGTCGTCAAGGGCGGAGAGTTCGTCTTCCTGCGACGCGCCCTTTTCCTTGATCTTCGCTTCCAGTTCGGCTTCAAAGGCCGGATCGTTTTCGATGGCGGCGCGGGCGTTGTCGCGGCCCTGTGCGAGTCGGTTGCCGTTGTAGTAGAACCAGGCGCCGCTCTTTTCGATGAGGCCCATTTCGACGCCCATGTCGAGGATCTCGGAGGCCTTCGAGATGCCGGTGCCGTAGAGGATGTCGAATTCCGCGGTCTTGAAGGGCGGCGCGACCTTGTTCTTGACGACCTTGCACTTGACGCGGTTGCCGTAGACGTCGGTGCCGTCCTTGAGGCTTTCGCTCTTGCGGATCTCGATGCGGACGGAGGCGTAGAATTTCAGCGCGCGGCCGCCGGTGGTCGTTTCGGGATTGCCGTATACGACGCCGACTTTTTCGCGGAGCTGGTTGATGAAGATGACGATGGCGTTCGTCTTGGCGATGGTGCCGGAGAGCTTGCGGAGCGCCTGCGACATGAGACGCGCCTGCAGACCGACGTGGGAAGCGCCCATATCGCCGTCGATCTCCTGCTGCGGAACGAGCGCGGCGACGGAGTCGATGACGACGATGTCGATGGCGCCGGAGCGGACGAGGGCATCGCAGATTTCAAGCGCCTGTTCGCCGGAATCGGGCTGGGAGACGAGCAGATCGTGTATATTCACGCCGAGGTGTTTGGCGTATTCGGGATCGAGTGCGTGTTCCCCGTCGATGAAGGCCGCCTCGCCGCCGTTTTTCTGGACTTCGGCGATGGCGTGGAGAGCGAGCGTCGTTTTACCGGAGGATTCGGGACCGTAGATCTCGACGATACGGCCTTTCGGAAGACCGCCGACGCCGAGGGCGATATCGAGGGAGAGAGAGCCGGTCGAAACGGCGGAAACGTTCATTTTCGGATTTTCGCCCATCTTGATGATGGTGCCTTTGCCGAAGTTCTTTTCGATCTGAGAAATCGCGGTATCAAGGGCTTTTTTCTTTTCTTCCGTGGAGGTGCCGGTGAGGGCGACCGCGGCTTTCTTGGAAGCAGCTTTTGCCATAACAAGAGTCCTTTCAATACGAACATATTTTCTTATCCTCTATTATAATATAAAACCGCCCGAATATCAAGAGGCTGAACGAAAAGATTTTTGTGGGAAAGTCTGCGGGCTTTCCAATTTATATTTTTCGTAAGAGTCCTCGCCGCGGAGGACAAAAAAAGAAAATCGGAAAGCCCGCAGGCTTTCCTGCAATAATCCCCAACGAAAAACCTCCAATCTCTTGCAATTCCGCGAGATTTGTGGCATAATAGGGGAAACCAAGCATATGCAGAAAAGGAGATTCACCATGCCTATTCAGTTCTTCCCGGAAAACGGCATCTTCAAGCTCGATACGCCCGGTTCCACCGCCATTCTGCAGGTCTTTGAGGAAAACTACCTCCTTGGCCTCTACTACGGCGCACCGATCCCGGATATCAACCTCACACACTTCGGTTTCCGCGATTGGTTCGGTTCCTTCCACGCATCGAACGAAAAAGTCAAGGCCAACTTCTCCCCGGATATTTATCCGATCGAGTATTCCGGCTTCGGTACGGCCGACTACCGTAAGACCGCCGTGGCGATCCGCAATGCCGACGGCAACGACGCGACCGACTTCCGCTACGTGAGCCATACGATCACGCCCGGCAAACCGGCGCTCAAGGGCCTGCCCGCCACCTACGTCGAGAACGACGCAGACTGCACGACGCTCGCCATCACGATGGAAGACAAAACGACAGGCATCCGTGCGATCCTCTCCTATACGGTCTTTGAAAACGAAAGCGCCATGGCCCGCAGCGTGCAGATCATCAACGCGACCGAGCACCCGATCGACGTTGAGAAGGTGTACAGCGCCTCCGTCAACATCCCGCACATGAATTACGATATGGTCACCCTGTTCGGCCGCTGGGGCTCTGAACGCAATCTGCAGCGTATTCCGCTCCACCACGGTCAGCAGTCCGTATCGTCCACCCGCGGCTCGTCGTCGCACCAGTATAACCCGTTCGCGGCGCTCCTCCAGCACGACGGCAACGAGGAATACGGCGACGCCTACGGCTTCAACCTCGTGTACAGCGGCAACTTCGATATCACCGCCGACTGCGATTTCTACGAAACGACCCGCGTGAACATCGGTATCAACCCGGACGGCTTCCTCTGGCACCTCGAGCCAGGCGAATCCTTCCAGACGCCGGAGGCCGTGCTCGTTTACTCGAATCAGGGGCTCGGCGAAATGTCCCGTACGTTCCACCGGCTCTATATGCATAACCTCATCCGCGGCAGATTCAAGACCGAAAAGCGCCCGCTGCTCATCAATGCGTGGGAAGGCTGCTTCTTCGATTTCGATACGGACAAGCTCATCACTTTCGCGGAACGTGCCGCGGAATTCGGCTTTGAAATGCTCGTCATGGATGACGGTTGGTTCGGCCACCGCGATCTTGACGACAGCTCGCTCGGCGACTGGTTCGTCTATAAGGATAAGGTCGATCTCGGCCGCCTGATCAAGCGCGTCAACGAGCTCGGCCTGAAATTCGGTATCTGGTTCGAGCCGGAAATGATCTCGCCCGATTCCGAACTCTATAAGGCGCATCCCGACTGGTGCCTGCACGTTCCGAACCGTGATAAAGCCATCGCGCGTCATCAGTTCGTGCTCGATATGACCCGTGCGGACGTGCGCGAGAACATCTACGGACAGATGAAGGCGATCCTCGACAACTACAATATCGAATACGTAAAGTGGGACTTCAACCGCAATCTGTCCGAGGCGGGCAGCGATCTGCTTTCGGCGGAGCACGGCGAGGAGATCTACCACCGCTTCGTGCTCGGCACGTATGAAGTGCTCGAACGGCTGCACAACGATTACCCGGATCTGCTGCTTGAAGGCTGCTCCGGCGGCGGCGGACGGTTCGACCCCGGTATGCTCTATTACGCACCGCAGATCTGGACGTCCGACAACACCGACCCGGTCGAGCGCATCCCGATCCAGTTCGGCACGTCGCTCTGCTATCCGGCTTCCGCGATGGGCGCTCACGTTTCCAAATGCCCGCGTACCGGCTACGGTCCGAAGGGCTTCATCGCCATGTGGGGCACGTTCGGATATGAACTTGACCCGAACACGCTGAACGAAGAAGAACGCGCCATCGTCAAGGAACAGGTCGCGGACTATCACAAGTATTACGACATCATCCACTACGGCGATCTCTACCGCATCATCTGCCCGTGGGACGACGCAAACCGCAGCGCGTGGGAAATGGTATCTCCCGACAAGCGCGAAATGCTCTTCACCATCGTCACGATGTCGCGGTACCGCTGCAAGAAGAACATCATCCGCTTCAAGGGCCTCGAGCCGACGTTCTACTATCGGCTTGAAGCGACCGGCGAGGTGTACAGCGGCGCGCTGCTCATGAACGCGGGTCTCAATATCTCCGAATATCCGTCCCGCACGGGCGACGCCAACCGTCTGCACTTCGTAGCGGTACGGTAATCGCACGAAAACCGAACAAAAGACAGATTCGCCCGGTAAAAATCCGAAAAGGACTTTACCGGGCGCGTTTTTTCGGTTATAATAGGGTATACCTATGATTTATCATCCGAGGAGGATCACCATGCTCGTCACCCGTAACGAACAGTCCGTATCCGTCGAAGCGGCCGCCTACGCGATCGTGGCCACCGCCGAATCCATATCCGTCCGCCTGGCCGGGGAAGAGGTCGCGGGGCTTCGTCCGTCGTCCGCGGTCGATACGATGATCCGCGCGGAGGACGGCACCATCTCGGGGAAAAGCGATTCCCTCACGAGTCCGCTTGCCCTGTCCGTGACGGAAGAGGACGGTGCTCCGGCGCTCGTCTGGTCGGCGAAATCAGCGTGCTGGGAGAAGACCGAGTACGTTCTGCGCCTGTATGAGACGCACGCCGAATATTTCGTCCGGGTAACGGGAAAAGGCGACGTCGATACGATCTATTACTTCATCGGCACGGCGCCGGTCGGCAGCACCTACGAATTCGATACGGGCTTCATGCCCATTTCGACTGTGACCGGGGCGCGGCAGTGCGAATTTTCCGCGCAGGATCCCTATGAGGAATTCTCGTATCTCACCGTGCCGCCGCTTTTCTGCTATGTGTTCGATATCTGCGGGATCAAAGAAAAACTCGCGCTGGCGCTGACGGCCGATCCGGGCGAGCACAATTTCACCCGCTTCGACTACCACACGAAGAGTAAAAATTCGCTGAACCGCTTCTGGTTCACGACCGATCAGGCCGGGCACACGCACGTTGACGGCACGTGGAAATCGCCGTCCATCCTCATCTACGGAACGCCCGACCGTCACAGCGCGCTCAAATTCTACGCCGATTACTATTATGAGACCGGGCGCGCGGCGAAAAAGGATCCGGCTGAAAAGAAGCCGCGTTTCTGGTACGGGCCGATGGCGTGCGGCTGGATCGAGCAGTACGCGCAGATGGCCGCGTCGAACGGAACGGGCAATCAGAACGAATGGGCGCGGCAGTCCACGTACGACCGCTTCAACGCCGAGCTTGAGCGCCGCGATCTTCATCCGCAGATCCTGATCATCGACGACCAATGGCAGGCGCATTACGGAACGGCCGTGGAGGATAAAGAAAAATGGCCGGATCTGCGCGGCTGGATCGACGAAAACCGGACGAAGCGCAACCGCCACGTCATGCTGTGGTTTAAGCTCTGGTCGGACGACGGCCTGCCGGACGATTGCTGCCTCATCGACCGGGATTCCGGCGCGCGATTTGCAGATCCGACGGCGCCTGCGTACCGGGCGTATCTGCGCGAGACGATGCACCGCCTGCTTTCCGCCGATGAGGGCTGTCTCAACGCCGACGGCCTCAAGCTTGATTTTGCCTTTACGCAGCCGGTCGGTCGGAATGTGACGTCTTATGACGGGCGGTACGGCGTGGAACTCTATCTTGAACTGATCCGCCGGATCTACGAATACGCGAAGGAAGCGAAGCCGGAGGCCGTTATCTCGGGTTCGCCGTGCCATCCGCTTTTCGCCCGCTATATCGACCACGCGCGGCTGCACGACTACTGCCCGAATCTGCGCCGCTGTTACGAGGAATTCGCCTTCCGCAAGGAGTTATACGAGATCGCCATGCCCGGCGTGCTGTTCGATACGGACG
Organism: Eubacteriales bacterium; assembly: GCA_045643445.1. GTDB lineage: Bacteria > Bacillota > Clostridia > Oscillospirales > CAG-272 > UMGS1696. Next base: position 3,426 of record JAZUKT010000330.1, on the reverse strand, counting down.
GCGCGGGCTTCTCAAGCCACCGCGACACGATGCGGTATCTGACGATGGCGCCCGAACTCGGCATCCCGGACCTCTACTGCATCACGGATATGCCGTCGATCCGCCTGACGGACGAGGACTGGGCCAAGGTCGCCGCCGTCTGGAAGGCATACGGGGAGCGCGTGGATGCGTGCGTGAAAGACTGAACGGACGAGGCGCTGTTTTTGAAACGGTGCCGATACTTCTGCCGACGCAGAGGCAAATCTGAAGAAAGGCGAAAACGGTAGGATGAAAGACAAAAACATCTGTCTGATCAACGATTCTTTTCCGCCGACGATTGACGGCGTTGCCAATACGGTGGTGAATTATGCCGCTGTTTTGAATGGCTTCGCGCGCGCCAGCGTTCTGACGCCCTATTATCCCGACGCCGATGACAGCGTGTTTGATTTTCCCGTGATCCGCTATCCGAGCCTTGACCTGACCAAGCCGTTCGGCTACCGGGCAGGAATTCCGCTGTCGCCGGAGGTGATCCGTCGGGTGGAAGGCGAAGACTTCGATCTGATACACAGTCACTGTCCCGTCACTTCCACCATGCTGGCGCGGATGATACGCGATCGGATCAGGAAACCGGTGGTGCTGACCTATCATACGAAATTTGATGTGGATATCGCAAACAGTCTCCGCGGAAAGCTGATTCGGCAGGAAGCGATCCGGCTGCTGGCTGAAAACATTTCGGCCTGTGACGAGGTCTGGACGGTCAGCCGCGGCGCCGGAGAAAATCTGCGCAAAATCGGGTATAACGGCGACTATATCGTCATGCCGAACGGGATTGATCTGCCGAAGGGACGGCCGGAGGAGGCGCTGATCCGCCGTCATACGGACGGGTACGCACTGCCGGAAGAGAAACCGGTCTTTCTGTTCGTCGGACGTATGATGTGGTATAAAGGCATCCGCATTATCCTGGATGCACTGGCGCGTCTCCGGGAGAAAGAAGAGCCCTTTACGATGGTGTTCGTCGGAAGCGGCGGCGATCTGGACGAGATCCGGGCGTACACCGAAACACTGGGACTGTCCGATCAGGTCGTGTTTGTACCGCCTGTCTATGACCGGGATCAGATCCGGGCGTGGTATGGCCGGGCCGACTTGTTCCTGTTCCCGTCCACCTTCGACACGAACGGACTGGTGGTGCGGGAAGCGGCTGCCTGTGGCCTTGCCTCCGTGCTGATTGCCGGGAGCTGTGCGGCAGAGGAGGCGGAAGACGGCGTGAATGCGTTCCTGATCGAGGAAAACGCCCCGTCTCTGGCGGATATGTTGCTGCGGCTCTGCCGGACGCCGGAAACCGTTCGCCGCGTCGGAGAAAACGCCCGGGAAACGCTCTATCTGTCCTGGGAGGATTCGGTGAAACGGGCCGCGGAACGCTATGACGTTGTGATCGAGCAGTACGCAAAAGGGCTGTATCCCGCTCATACGACGTTCAGCGACGAGATCTTTCACGCGACGGCGCAGGCGATGGACGACGTGACCCGCATCCGTGAACAGGCGAAAAATCTCCGTGAAACGGAAGCCGAACGGCGGCAGGAACGTCTGAACGAGCTGTCCGAATGGCAGGATCGGGTTGCCAAACGCCATACCCGTCTGCGGGAGAATATTCACAACAGCATAGATCGGTTTCTGTAAGGCCGGAATAAGCGAATTGAATCGAATACAACAAAGGACTGCGAGGCCGGACGATCCCGGTGAGGCAGTCCTTTTGTACGGCTGAAAAAGCAAGAAAAAAGACGACCCGAAGATCGTCTTTGTGGGATTGGGGGAAGGTGGATTCGAACCACCGAAGGCATCGCCAGCAGATTTACAGTCTGTCCCCTTTGGCCGCTCGGGAATTCCCCCATATTTGATTGTCACCGCAGCATTCACTGCCAAGCTGGTGATCGGAGTCGAACCAACAACCTGCTGATTACAAATCAGCTGCTCTGCCATTGAGCCACACCAGCACGTCATTACATTCTGTGCCCGGTCGATTGCCGGAACGGTCATATTATAGCACAGCCCCTCGGGGTTGTCAACCCTTTTTGCAAAAAAAATAATAATTTTGCCGCCCGCCTTGCGGTTCCGGGACAAGTGTGATAAAATGGCAGAAAACAGGCATCCGGGAGGAACGGTCATGAATATTCTGGCGATCGGCAACAGCTTTTCCGAGGACGCCACGCGGTATCTGCACGCGATTGCGGCGGCGGAGGGAATTTATACGCGCGTGGTGAACCTCTACATCGGCGGATGCTCGCTTGAGCGTCACGCGGCGAATCTTGCGAGCGGCGAGCGCGCCTATCTGATGGAGTACAACGGGGAATCCTCCGGCTTTTTCTGCTCGATCGAAGAAGCGCTCGGCGCGAACGACTGGGATTATGTTTCGCTCCAGCAGACGAGCCTCGAATCGACGGATTACGCGCGGTATCAGCCGTATCTCGGTGTGATGGCCGATGCCTGCCGCCGGAGTGCGCCGCACGCGAAACTCATGATCCACCAGACGTGGGCGTACGAAGAGGGAAGCGAACGGCTCCGCGTGCGGATGGGATACGAAACGAGTGCGGCGATGTTCCGGGATATCAAGGCCTGCTACGACCGGGCGGCGTCGGAGATCGGGGCGGACGGGATCATCCCCTGCGGCGAGACGGTCCGGCTCTTAGCTGAGGCAGGGTTGAAGCCGCACCGCGACACCTATCATATCAACAAAGGCTTCGGCCGGTACGCGCTCGGGCTGACGTGGTTCGCGGCGCTGACGGGAGCGGACGTCACGGAGAACGGATTTGCCGATCTCGACGAGGAAGCGGACGGCGAAACGCTCCGCCTCTGCCGGGAATGTGCCGCCCGGGCTGCCGCGGCTTACGGATGGAGCGGAAAACGGTCACTCTGACGAAAGAATTGTGACAAAATTTTGAAACTTCATGAGAATTTCCGAAATTCGATTGAAATTGTTCCCGTAATGTGCTATAATAAACCGATCTTTAACAATCAGATCGTGTATTTTGAAAGGAGTTTTTCCTCATCATGGCAAAAGCAGCAAAAAAACAAAATGGCAAGACTATTCTGATCACCATCTGTGTGATCCTTGCGGCCCTTCTCGTTATCGGACTGGCCGCTTATAACAGACTGAAGAACACCGGCATCACGCTCCGCGGACAGAAGGCTGTCGAATCCGAAAATTTCGAAGTGACCGGCACGATGATGCCCTACTTCATTTCGTCTCAGTATCAGAGCATTTCCCCGTATTTTGAATACCTCGGCGTCGACACCTCGAAGTCGCTCAAGTCTCAGCCCTGCCCGCTGATGGAAGAGGGTTCATGGTTCGACTACATCGTTACCGGCGCCAAGCAGATGGTCGGCGAGATCCTTTCTCTCTGCGAAGCGGCCAAGGCGAACGGCGTGGAACTTGACGACGAAAACAAGCAG
>JAZUKT010000329.1:0-4519 GCA_045643445.1 Eubacteriales bacterium | reverse complement strand
GATGACTATCAGCTCGTCGGATTCCTGGCCGGATCCATGGCGTTCCATACCATGTCGACCGGGTATTATCAGAATCTGCTTGAACTGCCGTATCTGGACTTTGATCAGGAATGGTGGCCGGGCGAATTCATGAAGAATGCGTAGATCGGCAGCAACCTGTTCATGGCGGGCGGCAACATGGAGAGTGTCTATTACAATCTGTACACGGCGATCCTCTTCAACAAGGACCTCGCGGCGGACTACCCGATCGGCGATCTGTATCAGCTCGTGCGTGACGGCAAGTGGACGCTCGACAAACTCATCGAATACGCTGACATGGTGAAAATCGACCTCGACGGCGACGGCATAATGGACCCGAAGTTCGACCAGTTTGGTCTTGCCATCCACAGAAGTTACCCGGTCGATGGATTCGTCACCGCTTTTGATGTTCAGCTGACCGACTTTGATGAAGACGGTATTCCGACGATCCTGCCGATGTCGGAGCACTACGTTGCCGTCTACGATAAACTGACTTCGTTCGTTCACAGCGACAGCGTCCGCTACAATATCGAAAAATCCACCGAGGACTACACGTTCATCGAAGGCCGCGCGCTCTTTGAGGCGAACCGGATGTGGGTAGTCAGCGGATACCGCGAGATGGATCAGGATTTCGGTATCCTGCCTTACCCGAAGTGGGACGAGAATCAGGAGCAATACCGTTCCTTCTCGGACGTCGAAAACACGGTGGGATATTCGATCCCGATCACGACGAACGGCGAGCGGTCTGCGAACATTCTCGAAGCACTTTCCTATTTCGGCAAGCAGATCGTGTATCCGGCGTTCTATGAAAAGTCGCTGAAGGGCCGCTCCACGCGCGATAAGGAATCCGGCGAAATGCTCGACATCATTTATTCGAACGTCGCCTACGAATTCATTCAGATTTACAGCCTCGACTTCTATCCGGCGCCGAATCAGCTGCTCCGTATCGCTCTATGGGAAGACACCAATATTTCCGGCCTGTATAACAGAAACCGCCGGATGTACGAAGCCAAAATGAAGGAACTCATCGAAATGCTTGACGTGGCAGGCAATTGATCCCTGACACAGAATCAGCCCGACTGCTCCCTGCGGCCGGGCTTTTGCTTTGCGTGAAAACGCGTATTCTGCCCGGACAACTCTTGACTATTCTTCTGTTCGTGTGGTATAATATACTATCCTTATACTTGTCGTACTGTGCCCGAAAACGGCATCCGGCCGTCCATATTTTGACTCTTCGGAGGATCTGAACATGAAGCCCGCAGTCCGTATCCTGACGCTTTTTCTGGCTTTGATTCTGTGCGTTCCGGCGTTCGTTTCCTGCGCGGATCAGACGAACGGCGGTCCGGAAGAATCCGAAACGGAAGAAACGGAGCAGGTGTACCGGGAAGAATCCGGCTACGAACTCCCCGTCAACGATTACGACGGCGCCACGTGCAATATCTGCCTGGCTACGGCTTCGCTGATGACGGCGTCTGAGGAGACCGGCGACAACCTGAACGACGCGATCTACCACCGCAACATGAAGGTGGAGGAGCTCTATAACGTCACGATTTCGTTCCCGGATCTCGCGGTCGGCATGGGATACTACGACTGGGTGGATTTTCTCACGAAGACGATGATGTCGGGCGACGACGCCTATCAGATCATCGGCGCATTCAGCCACTGGATGGCGGCCGACACGCTCAAGAAAGCGTTCTATCAGAATCTGCTCGAACTGCCGTATCTCGATCTGACGCAGCCGTGGTGGACGGGCGAATTCATGGAAAAGGCGAATCTGGGCGGCGCGCTGTACGTGACAGTCGGCAGCCCCGATACGACGTATTACGAACATACCTTTGCGATGCTGTTCAATAAGGCGCTCGCGGAAGATTTGCAGCTTGGGAACCTCTATGAGCTGGTCGGCGAGGGCAAATGGACGTTTGATAAACTGAAGACCTATACGGCAATGGGCGCGCTGGACGTGGACGGCAACGGCGAAATGGATCCGGCCGTGGACCGCTTCGGTCTGGTCTGCCAACGCAATTCGCCGCTTGACGCGTTCGTGTTCGCGTTCAACGTCGAGCTGACCGGGTACGACGCAGACGGCCTCCCGTATCTGTACGATCTGACGGATCACTACGTGGAAGTGCAGGAAACGCTGAACGAATTCATCGTGAAGGACAAAAACACCTACTACGTTTACGACGAGGGCACGCCGGAATTCCTCGAGGGCAGATCGCTGTTTGAGGGAGCCAACCTGAAGCGGGCGGTCGAATACCGGGCGATGGAAAACGATTTCGGTATCCTGCCGTACCCGATGTGGAATGAAGAGCAGGGACGTTACTACACGTACAGCGACATCGGCAATATGATCTCCTTCTCGATCCCGATCACGACGAAGGGCGATATGCCGGCGAATATTCTCGAAGCGCTCGCCTACTTCGGCTACAAGAACGTCATGCCCGTGTACTACGACAAGACGCTCAAGGGCAGAACCGTCCGCGACGAGGAATCGCAGGCCATGCTCGATCTGATGTTTGCGAATATCACCTACGACTTCTCGCAGATCTACGGTCACTATTTCGATACGGCGGATCCGTCGCTGCTCCTGCGTACCACGCTGTTGGACGGCAAGAGCCTTGTCACCGAATGGGCGAAGAAAAAGCGGATCTTCACGAAGAAAATGGAAGAAATGCGGGAGAAACTCTCCTGACATTTACGATAAACGATACTATCGGAGGTACGGCGATGAAACTCTGCACACGGCTTGTTTCTTTGCTTGCGGCGATCACCATGCTGATCCCGGCTCTTGTTTCCTGCGGCGATCTTCCCGATGAGGAAAAGACGTCCGCGGACGGAACCGGAGAAAACGAATACGTAGAAGAGAACGGCTACCGGCTGCCCGTGAACAACTATAACGGCGCGACCTGCACGATCTGCCGGTACGACACGCCGGACGATTATCTGTCGGGCGAAACGGGTGACAGTCTGAACGACGCCGCCTACCGCATGAACGAGAAGATCGAGGACCTCTACAACGTCGACATCGTGTACCCGGAGTATACGGTCGTGATCGATTACAGTACCAACTACCATAACTGGGTCGATTTCGTCAGAAAAACCTTTGCGGCCGGTGACCAGACCTATCAGGTCGTCACGGCGGGCAATCACTGGATGGCGGCCGAGGTCATGAATACCGATTATTATCAGAATCTGCTCGATCTGCCGTATCTTGATTTCTCGCAGCCGTGGTGGAACGGAACCTATCAGGAACGCGCGAACCTCGGCGGCGCCCTGTACCTGACCGTCGGCAGCCTTGACACGACGTATTACGACAATACGTGCGCTATTCTGTTCAACAAGGAGATGGCGGAGGAGGTGCAGATCGGGAATCTGTACGACCTCGTCAACTCAGGCGGCTGGACGCTCGATAAACTGGAAGAATACACGCGCCGCGCCGCACTCGATCTCGACGGTAACGGTGTGATGGAGCAGGATACCGACCGCTTCGGACTGCTGATGTACCGCAACGGGCCGCTTGACGCCTTTGTGAGCGCCTTCAATGTACGCTTTACCGAAAACGATTCGAACGGACTGCCCGTTCTGCTGGATCTGTCGGAGCATTACGTAGACATTCAGGAAGAACTGAACCGCTTCGTTGTCAAGGATGACGCGGTATTGTACGCCGAAGAAGACAATTTGCCCGTATTCCTGGAAGGCCGCGCGCTGTTTGAAGGAAACAATATGGCCCGCGCCGTCGAGTACCGTGCCATGGAGAACGATTTCGGCATCCTGCCGTATCCGAAGTGGGATGAGAATCAGGAGAACTACTGCACCCACAACGCAGTCGGCGGTGTACGGGCGTATCTGATCCCGATCACGACGGACGGCGATATGCCCGCGAACATTCTGGAAGCGATGGCGTATTTCGGCTATAAGATGCTCGCGCCCGTCTGCTACGACAAGATCCTGAAGGGCAGAATGGTGCGTGATGAGGAATCGTCCGAGATGCTTGATCTGCTCTTCTCGACGATCGACTACCATTTCGTCCAGATTTACAGTCATTTCTTCGATCCGTCGCCCGATCTGCTGCTGCGCACGACGCTGTACAATCACAAGAGCCTGACGACCGAATGGGCGAAGCGCAAACGGATGTATGCGACGAAAATGGAGCAGCTGATCGAAAAACTTCCCTGATACCATAACCTAAGTTAAAATTTTTATGGAGGATATACTCATGAAACACTTTACCCGCATGACAGCCATGCTGCTTGTGTTTGTGATGCTGCTGACGGCGCTTGCATCCTGTAAGAAAACGTCCGGCAGCACGGGCGGCGAGAAACAGAACGAAGCAGACGCCTTTGAACTTCCGGAAGGCATCGAATACACGCTGCAAGTCAACGACTACAAGGGCGCGACCTGCACCGTGGCGCTCAACATCTATTCCAACATGGACTCGACGGAAGTGACCGGCGACACGGTCGTTGACACGATCTACAAGCGCAATACCAAGGTGGAAGAC
>JAZUKT010000328.1:0-2016 GCA_045643445.1 Eubacteriales bacterium | reverse complement strand
GCCCCAGTCGTAAAGCATACCGCCGCCGTAGGGCTTATGGCTGCGCCAGTCGCTCGGGATCCCGCGGCTGCCGTGGATTCTCGACTCGATGTCGATCACACGGCCGATCTCACCGCTGTCATGAATCTGTTTCATGGCGAGGATATCGACGTCAAAGCGCCGATTCTGGTGAACGGAAAAGATCCTGCCAGCCTTATTCGCCGCCGCGATCATGCGTTCGAGACTGTCAAGAGAAAGCGTGACCGGCTTTTCGCAGATGACGTTCTTGCCGGCTTCGAGGCACGCGATCACGATCTCCTCATGCACGTCGTTCGGTGTGGCGACCGTTACCATATCAATGGTCGGATCAGAAAGCAGCGCCTCGCGCGTTTCATATACCTTGAGGCCGTCGGCTTTTGCTTTGGCTCTTTTTTCTTCGCTGATATCGTAAATGCCGGCCATCTCACATACGTCGCTCGTCAGCAGATTCTTGACGTGGAATCCGCCGCCCATTCCGCCGTAACCGATGACCGCTGCATTTTTCTTCTTATTCATGTTGTCTCCGTTTCCCGTTTGCCCCGTGAGCAGGTAACGCCGTTTGTCTTTCGGATACTGATGACCGTTAAAATGCCAAAAATATCACCATATTTATTATAGTGTTTTTTAGTGGCTTGTCAAGAGATTTGACGAATTTTCCGCCCGATTTCCCCGCTCTTTTTCCGCCGCCGCTCTTGACAAGACGCCGCGCCCGGATTATAATAGACGATAAGGGACACGCCCATGCAAGGTTCGCGCACAGAGAGAAACTGCCGCTGAAACGTTTCCGCGAGGCTGCATTGCGGTACCACCCTGCCGAATAAAACGGCTCGAATTTCATAAAATTGAGTGAAAGCTCGGGTGGAACCGTGCGGACTCTCCGTCTGCACCCCGAACAGATTGTTCTGTACCGCGGCTTTTTTTCTTTGTCCGGTACAAATTTCTCCTTTGATCGGAGGGATTCACCATGTTTTCTGTAAAATTTGCAGAAAAAACCGTTCAGTTCGACGCGCCCGTCACCGTGTATGACGCCGCAAAGGAAGCCGAACTCATCTCCCGCGACGTGCTCGCAGCCAAGGTAAACGGCAAGGTCTCGGACCTCACCACGCTCCTCGACGCTGACGCCGACGTTGCCCTTCTCACCTTCGCAGATGAAGAAGGCGCGCGCGTTTTCCGTCACACCGCATCGCACGTTCTCGCCGCCGCCGTCAAGAGACTCTTCCCCGAAGTCAAGCTCACCATCGGCCCGGCGATCGACACCGGCTTCTATTACGACTTTGATTCCGACGTGACCTTCACGCAGGAAAACCTCGACAAGATCGAGGCCGAGATGAAGAAGATCGTCAAGGAAAACCCGAAAATGGAACGCTACACGCTCCCCCGCGACGAAGCGCTCGCTTTCATGAAGGACGAGCCCTACAAGGTCGAGCTGATCAACGATCTGCCTGCTGACGCGGAGCTTTCGTTCTACAAGATGGGCGATTTCACCGACCTCTGTGCCGGTCCGCACCTCTTCTCCGCCGGCGCCATCAAGGCGTTCAAGCTCACGAGCTGCACCGGCGCTTACTGGCGGGGCGATTCCTCGAAGAAGATGCTGCAGCGTATCTACGGCACCGCTTTCCCGAACAAGGATGAAATGAACACATACCTTGCCGCACAGGAAGAAGCGCTCAAGCGCGACCACAACAAACTCGGCCGTGAACTCGAATACTTCACGACGGTCGATTATATCGGTCAGGGTCTGCCGATCATGCTGCCGAAGGGCGCACGCGTCGTTCAGCTCCTCCAGAGATGGGTCGAAGACACCGAACAGAAGCGCGGCTACCTGCTCACGAAGACGCCGCTCATGGCAAAACGCGAGCTCTACAAGATCTCCGGCCACTGGGATCACTACCTCGACGGTATGTTCGTGCTCGGCGATCCGGCCGATGAAACGAAGGAATGCTTCGCGCTCCGTCCGATGACCTGCCCGTTCCAGTATCAGGTCTACCTCAACAAGAA
>JAZUKT010000327.1:0-1575 GCA_045643445.1 Eubacteriales bacterium | reverse complement strand
ATCATGACCTGCCTGTCCGAAGAAGAACAAAAGCAATTTGAGAATTTCTGTGGCCGGCTGCTGGCCGCCGCGGAAAAACTGACTGACAACGGAGGAAACGACCAATGAATCACGAAAGCAAACCGTCCGCCATCGAGTCTTTCAAGACCGATCCGATCCCGAAGATCGTTATCAAAAACAGCATTCCGGCGCTCATCGCCATGATGATGGTCATGGTCTACAACCTGGCCGACACGTTCTTTCTCGGCCTGACCCATAACGATCTCTCTGTCACGGCCGTATCGTTCGCCACACCGCTCTTTATGATCTTTATGTCGCTCGGCACGCTGTTCGGCGTCGGCGGCACGTCGGTCATCTCCCGCGCGCTCGGCGAAGGAAAGACGGAATACGCGAAAAAAGCCTGCTCCTTCTGTATGTGGGCGTGCGTGGCCGTCGGCGGCGTGATGATGGCGCTCCTCTGGATCTTCCTCGACGACGTGACCGTGATGCTCGGCGCAAGCGCGGAAAGCATGAAGCTGACGAAAGACTACCTCGCCATCGCCATCGGATGCGGCATCTTTTCGATGATCTCGAACTGCTTCTCGTCCATCGTCCGTACCGAAGGCGAAGCGATGAAGGCGATGACGGGTACCCTGATCGGCAACCTCCTCAACATGATCCTCGACCCGATCTTCATCCTCGGCTTCAAGTGGGGCGTGGTCGGCGCGGCAGTCGCTACCGTGATCGGCAACGCGGTCGCGGCGGGCTATTACATCCTCTATTTCCTCCGCGGAAAGTCCGCGCTCTCCGTCAGCCCGAAATACTTCTCGATGAAGGATAAGATCCTCTCCGGCGTTCTGTCGGTCGGGATTTCGGCGTCTCTTGCCAACCTGCTCGTCAGCGTGTCGTCCATCGTCGTCAATTCGCAGCTCTCGAAATACGCGGACGGCGATATGCTCGTGGCCGGGTACGGCGTGACGGCGAAGGTCATGATGATCGTTACGCTGATCGGGATCGGCATCGGCAGCGGCGGTCAGCCGTTCCTCGGCTACTGTTGGGGCGCGAAGGAGAAGAAACGCGTCGTCGGCGGTATCCGCTTCTCCGCTTTGTTCGGACTCGTGTTCTGCGCCGCCGTTTCCGCGCTCTGCACTATTTTTGCGGAACCGATCGTCAAGGTGTTCCTCACCGATATGACGGCGCTTGAATCGGGCGTGCATTTCACCCGGATCCTGATGAGCACCGCGTGGCTGATCGGCGCGTTCGCCATCTGTCAGAACACGCTGCAGGCGATCGGCGCGGCAACACCCGCTCTGCTTGCCTCGATCTTCCGTCAGGGCGTTATCTTCATTCCCGCCGTGTTCGTGATGAAAGCCATCATCGGCGTGGACGGCCTCATCTGGGCGCAGCCGGTCGCGGACGTTCTGTCGCTCGCGGTCGTGATCCTTATGCTGTGGCTGAAGATCAGAAAAACCGACTTTGAGAAAGAGGCGGTGGCAAATGAATAAAAATGAAAAAACGCCCGACACCGGCGTCATCGGACACTTTTCCGTTGCGCTCGGCCTGTTCGACTAAGTCGGATCGTGGCCATGTCGTTCT
>JAZUKT010000326.1:0-7735 GCA_045643445.1 Eubacteriales bacterium | reverse complement strand
AAAATCGTGAACTGGATAAAAGGCATAAGTGAAGCTATTGACTATATCGAAGCCAATCTTACAAGCGAATTGAAAATAGAAGCCATTGCAGAAAAAGCGTACGCTTCTCCGTATTATTTTCAAAAATCATTCGCTTTGCTGTGCGGTTTTACCGTCGGCGAGTATATCAGAAACCGCAGACTGGCCAGTGCGGGAAATGATCTGCTTTCCACGAATGAAAAGGTGATTGACATCGCCATGAAATACGGCTACGAATCCGTTGACAGTTTCACAAAGGCTTTTACCCGTTTCCACGGTGCAACTCCGTCCGCTGTGCGAAAAAACGGACATTCGATCAAATCGTATGCACCGTTAAAACTCGAACTTTTTGTGAAAGGCGGTTATATTATGGATTACAGATTACAAAAGCAGGAAGCGTTTCAGGCAAAAGTAAAAATCAATCACCCGAATCAGATGATTCAAATTGTAAAAGCAAAAGGTTGTATGGATTTTGACATTTTCTCTCTTGAAATGTACTACAGAAACGAATACCCCGAATACACGTGCCAAAGAATCGAGCCTGACGAAGTCATTGATCCGGAAAACTTTGATGTAATAACCGCACCGGAAATCATTTGGGCGGTGTTCAGATGTCAGGGTGTGACACGCGACAAAGCACGAGAAGACACAATCCGAAAAATCAGAAACGAATGGTTTCCTCAGACAAATTATGAATTTCTTTGGGAAGACATGTGCTTTTGTCATTGTTATTCGTCCAAAGATGCAAATGATTTCGGCGAGATCATGATTGCTATAAAAGAAAAGTAAAAACCTTTTCCTTGTCTATTCCATAGCATCTGTCGGATGAACGCAAAAGGGATACCGGGCGGTATCCTTTTTTGCTGCCGTATTTCTCCGTTCGCCGCAATTTGCGTTCATCATTTTTCGTCAGGGGCTTGAACATGATCCCGCCGCATGGTATAATGAAGCAACGGAAATAAAAACGCCGTATATCACCTTGTCATACAGAAGGGAGCTCGCCTGTCATGTCTCACAAAACTTACAAACACGTTATCGTCTTCGGTGTTGACGGAGCCGGAAAATTCTTCAAGGACGCCGTTACGCCGAATTTTGACCGCATTTTTGCGAACGGTTCCGTAACGTACCGCGCTTACGCCTCCAAGCCGTCCATCAGCGCCGAATGCTGGGGTTCCATGCTGACCGGCGTAAGTCCCAAGGTACACGGTCTGACCAACGACATCGTATCCTCGCAGCGCTATCCGCTTGACAGCAAGTTCCCGTCTCTTTTCAAGCGGATCCATGAAGTATATCCCGACTACGTTCTCGGTTCCTACTGCGACTGGGATCCGATCACCTACGGTATCGTGGAAACCAATCTTCCGGTCGACACCGATACCTGCGGCGACTCCAAGCTGGTCCCGATCATCTGCGACTACATCCGCGAAAAGAAGCCGAACTTCCTCTTCATCCAGTCGGACAGCGTAGACGGAGCCGGTCACGGTCACGGTTACGGTTCGAAGCGTCATCTGGAACAGATCCACACGGTGGACGGCTACATTGATCAGGTGTACAAAGCAGCCGCAGACGCCGGTATTGCAGACGACACGCTGTTCATCGTCATCGCCGACCACGGCGGAACGTATAACGGAGAAGACCAGGGTGCAGGCCACGGCGGCTGGACGGAAAACGAAAAGCTCGTAACGTTTGCCGTTACCGGTCAGAACGTGATCAAGGGCGAAATGGGCGACGCAAACGTCCGCGACCTCGCTTCGATCGTGCTCTACGCGCTCGGCATCGACCTGCCCGCATTTGATATTGAAGGCTGGACTTCTCAGATCCCCGCCAATCTGTTCGCCGAAAACGACATTGCCGCTTATCAGGATATTTCCTTTGAAACCTGCGCAGATCCGCGTGTTTCCAATATCCCGCACACTTCTGAAAAGATCTGACGGCACCCACGCAAAACCCGTATCGAACGCCGGTACGGGTTTTTCTTTTTCGGCAGGATTTCTCTGACAATCCGGCCGTCACCGTCACCGTCGCCCTCGTCGTGTGCGTCACGATGGCGTTCACCATTCTCGTGGCCAAAATCATCGGCTGTACGCTCCCGATGATCGCCAAAAAGCTCGGCTTCGATCCGGCCGTCATGGCAAGTCCGTTCATCACCACCATCGTGGACGCCGTTTCCCTGCTCGTCTATTTCGGCGTCGCCAACCTGCTTCTCCTTCGCTGATAATTTCAGACGTATAACACGAAAAACCGCCGCTTCCTGTATGGAAAGTGACGGTTTTTGCGGTTATGGGCTTTTTGTACCTGTTCCAGAGTTTGTCAGAATCACTGTGTATTGTTGGGAGGTATAGTCAAGAATACCGGCGCCGGAGGCTTTTTGATCATGCCCGGCTGCGGAGCATATTCATGTATGCCGGATTCCCGCGCAGTTTGGCGTAGAACGGAAGCGGCGAATTCAGCAGACGGTTCAGCAGCCACGCGATCATGTCGTCGGTCTGATATGTGGACTGAATCTGCTCCGCGAGAACCTCATCCTCCGCGGCAAGCGCCATCATCCGCTCCATGGCCGCAAACTGCTTTTCCCGGCTGCGGATCACATCCCCGATCGGCGCACTGTCTGCCGTGAGCATATTGGCCAGCGTCTCGCAGACAGCGTTTTCCCCGATGCAGAAGCAGGCACAATCCTGCTTTTGACTCATGTCCGCAAAGGCTTCCGCCATCGCTTCAAGCCGTTCCGTTTTCTGCTCAACCGACAGTGCAGGATCAAAACGAATCGTTCGTGCAAGTTTTAATGCCATGACATCCATCAGGTCGTAGCTATTCTTTTTGTTCCAATAACGGTATTCGGATGAATCTTTCCTGAAAAGCTGTTCTTTTACCATGGGAGCGTGCCACGCAGGAAGCCTTGAAAGGAGTTCGAGTGCCGCGTTGGTATCGCCTGCGGCGTGAAGAAGTTTTGCTTTCATATTGATTGCCCCGGCGCGAAGATCGTCTTGCGTGCAGCCGTCCAGCATACAATCACATATCTGCGAAAGCTCGTCTTTGTGTTTGAGCAATGTTTCCGCATCATTTCCGGCACTGCCGCCCGCCAATTCCCACATATACGAATTCATAATGCGATAATCATTAGGATATTTCTTCCGCGCATTGACGATCAGTTCTGTCATCTCGGCAAATCTTCCTTCAACGCCCAGCCGATGATACTCGTCAAGTGTGTTTTCAATATCCGCCTCTGCTTTTGCTTCGTCATAACCCAAAAGTTCGTCCACAGAAACGCCGAATATCTCCGCGAGCGGAAAAAGCATCGTAATATCGGGATACGTGTTCCTGGCTTCCCATTTACTGACCGCCGCTGTTGAGATCATCAGAATTTCTGCAAGCTGCTCCTGCGTCATTCCTTTTGCCAGACGCAGACGCCTGATGTTCGTGCCAATGTTCAGTTCCATAAGTTTCTCCTCAGAATTGAAGTAAACAGGCCTGTTTCTGATTCCATTGTACCATAAATTCTCCGATATGCAAGCGAACCGTGGGCAACGGCGGTTTAACCGACGGTTGATTTTTTTGAACGAACGGATTGCTTTCGAGTCCCAAAAACGCGGAGGCCGCCCCGTAATGAGACAGCCTCCGATTTTTATTCACTTTCATCCGTCGCCGGAATGTTCCGCTTCAGGAGCCGGACGTGGAACGGGATCGAGATAACGAACGTCAGGATATCCGCAATGCTCTGCGTCAGCAGAACGCCGGTCAGACCGATGCAGCGCGGCAGGATCAGGATCAGCGGAATGAAGAAGATCCCCTGCCGGCACGACGCGAGAAACGTTGCGGGCGCCACGAAGCCGAGCGACTGGAACAGCTGATTGACGAAGGTGGAATACCCGAGCGTCGGCAGCGACAGGCAGAGATACGTGAGCATCCGCCCGCCGGTTGCGATCACTTCCGTATCGCCCGGCCGGAACAGCCCGATGATCGGCTTCGCAAACGCGAGCAGCACCGCCGTCGCCGCAAGACTGTACACCGTTCCGATCACGATCGCCGTATAGAACGCCTGCCGGACGCGGCTGTATTTCTTCGCGCCGTAGTTGTACCCGGCAACCGGCTGGAACCCCTGCCCCACGCCGATCAGCATACTGCGCAGAAGCATATAGATCTTATTGGCAATGCTGACCGCCGACATGGCCGTATCGCCGTACGGGCGCACCGCGATATTGAGCAGCGTCGTCGCCACGCTTCCGAGGCTCTGCCGGAAAACGGTCGGCAATCCGACGCGGAACACGTTCAGATAATCCACGATATGCCGGCTCGTACGGCGCGGATCCACCCGGACGAGAGATTTCCCTGCGAGGAAGAAAACGGCGAGAACGATGAACGAGAACAGCTGACTCACGACCGTTGCGATGGCCGCGCCCGCCACGCCCATTTTGAAAACCGAAATAAAGAGCGCGTCGAGAGCGATATTGAGCAATCCGCCGCTGCACAGCCCGATCATGGACATGGCGGCGTGCCCTTCCGCGCGCAGTATATTATTGAGTACGAACGAGGAGCAGAAGACCGGCGCGCCGATCAGGATCCATTTTCCGTAATCACAGGCGTACGGCAGCGCGGTCTCCGTTGAGCCGAACAGCTTCATGACGAAGGGCAGATTGATGAAGCCGAGCCCCATGATGACGAGCCCCATCAGAAAAGCGGCGACGAATCCGGACGTGCCGTAGAGATTCGCTTCCTCGTTCTTCCGTTCGCCGAGTTTACGGGAAATAAGGCTCTGCGCGCCCATGCCGAAGCCGTAGCCGATCGCCTGAATAATGGACTGGATGGCATACACGACGCCGACGGCGCTGGTCGCGGAATTGCCGAGCGAGGAGACGAAATAGGTATCGACAAGGTTATAGATCGACGTGATCAACATACTGAACGTCGTCGGAACGGACAGCTTCATCACGAGCGAAAAGACGGGCGATTCCGTCATGATCTTATATTCGGAAGCATTTTTGTCGGTCATCTGTCGTGTCATGCGGTTTCCTCCCGTCACCAAAGCAGTCTTTTATGATTGTACCAAAACCGGGTGGAAAGTGCAAGGGCTTTGCGGGATTTTACGAAAAAAGCACAAAGCGATTATATTTGACATATTTCGGCAGAAATCCCTTGCACGCGAAAAAAACATATGCTATAATGAGGCCAGTGAAATAAATAATTTGAAATCAAGGAGAAAAAACATGAACAGCAAAGAAAAAAAGCTATACCTCGCGCTGATTTGTCTCGCAGCTGCCATCATTATCGCCCTGCTTGCATATTTTCTCATCATACAGCCCGGTAAAAGGACTAAAGTTCCCGTCCTGTTGGCTGACGTCGACAATCGTTCTGTTTTTACGGAGTCAAGAGGTATTGCCTCAGAAGAATCCGTCTTCGATACTGCTATCATGCAGGGTGAACTTAATGACATGGGTACCCTTATTACTGCCGAGTATTACTTCACGGAAGTAGTCACTTTCACCAGCACCAAGAAACTGTTTAACATTGATATCGGTTTTACCGAATCCAGTTACATTGCCGGTTATGAAGGCCACGCTACGGCAGGCATTGATTTCTCCCAGATCACCGTTTCGGCTGATAATGAAACCAAGATTCTCACCGTGTATCTTCCGAAAGCAACCATTCAGGACGTTGTGATTGATCCTAACAGTTTTAAGTTGTACTCGGAAAAAGAAGGTTTTGCAAACCATATTTCCGTCAACGATTTCAATCAGTCGCTTATCGAACTGAATACAACGGCAGAAGAAAAGGCGATTGAAAAAGGAATACTCGAACGCGCCGACGAAAATGCAAAAAATGTCATTTCAAGTTTCATTGCCGGTACCCTTGATACCGACGAATACGAAATCGCATACGTAAATTCATAACGGAGGACAAACTATGCTCGCACAGAGACCGCCCATGGGTTGGAACACCTGGAACACCTTCGGTCATCACATCGACGAAAAACTGATCATGGAGTCCGCGGACGCGATGGTCGCGCTCGGCTATCAGGCAGCCGGTTACGAATACGTCATCATCGACGACTGCTGGTCACTCAAGCAGCGCGGCGCCGACGGCCGGCTCGTTCCCGATCCCGCAAAATTCCCGCACGGCATGAAATATCTCGCCGATTACGTCCACGCGAAAGGCCTCAAATTCGGCATGTATTCCTGCGCGGGCGTTATGACCTGTGCCGGTTATCCGTCGAGTTACGGTCACGAATTCGTGGATGCCGCCACGTTCGCCGAATGGGGCGTCGATTACCTCAAATACGATTTCTGCAACTTCCCCGAAACCGCCGACTGCCGCCAGGCCTACACGACGATGTCGATGGCGCTGCGCAGCACCGGCCGGGAGATCCTGTTCGCCGCCTGCAACTGGGGCATGGGGGAACCGTGGAAATGGATGCGTGCGATCGGCGCTCACACCTACCGTTCCACCGGTGACATTCAGGACAACTACGTTTCGATGCGCGACATCGCCGAAAGTCAGGTGAACAATCTCGCCTACAACGCGGCGTTCTGCTTCAATGATATGGATATGCTCACGGTCGGCATGTACGGCAAGGGTCTGGTCGGCGGTGAAACGCCTGCCGCTGACGCCGAATACCGCTCGGAATTCGTCCGCTGGTGCCTCTGCGGCGTTCCGCTGATCATGGGCGGCGACATCCGGAATCTGAACGATTTCTGCCGCTCGCTGCTCCTGAATCCCGATCTGATCGCCATCAATCAGGACATCGAATGCCGCCCGCCGTATCCGCTCTGGGACTGCAGCGACGGCCCGGGGTTCATGCGCATCATGAGCGACGGCAGCCTCATCTTCGCCCTCTTCAACCACACCGACCGGAAGGCAGACAACACCGTTCTGCTTCACAACATCGGTCTGCCCGCTTATTCCGGCAAGGCGCTCCGTCTCAAGGACGTGATAAGCGGCGAAGAACTCGGCGAATACCGCGACTGGTTCACCGTAGCCGTCGAATCGCACGACTGCCGCCTGCTCCGCGCCGTGATCGTGGATGCCAAATGAAAGAAGAACGCTGTATCGTCTGCGACCGGGTGCTCACGCCCGATGAGATCGGCATGACGAAAAAAGCCGTCAACCGCGGCGCCCGGGACTATTACTGTCTCGACTGTCTGGCCGAGCATTTCGGTGTAAGCCGCGCGTATTTTGAAGAAAAGATCCGCCTGCTCCGTGAAATGGGCTGCACGCTGTTTCCGCGGTAAAGCCGTCAGACAGATCAAAAAAAGAATACAATCATCAAGCCATCGGTTCCGCCGGTGGCTTTTTGACGCAAAAAAGGCTCCCGTACAGCACGAGAGCCTTGTCTGACTTAAAAGAATTCCACGCGGGAGACACAGAAGCACGCCACGAACACCGCTTCCAGATCGGTATCCCGGCAGGACACCTTATACAGACCCGTGGCGGGGAGCTTGTCGCCGAGCGGATTTTTCGCGTCATCCGAGAGAATATTGACGCCCGCGGCTTCCAGATACGCAACCGGCACGCCGCCGTGTCTGACGCTAAAATTCAGCTTGATGCCGCTCCGCTCCGGCACGACCGAATAGCCCATATCACTGAGGTACGCCCAGTTATCCCTACCGTCGATCTTGAAGCCGGAGGACGACACAACAGAGAACGAAGTGTGACCCGTTCCGTCGCCATAGCGCGTCGTATTCGTGTGGGTGACTTCATGCTCCCGGCTCACGCCCGTGCGTCG
>JAZUKT010000325.1:0-5896 GCA_045643445.1 Eubacteriales bacterium | reverse complement strand
TCGCCGTGATGCAGCGGATTTCCACGAGCATATTCGGGGAGTGCAGTTCCACGTAGGCAATGCGGAAGCCGCTCTCGACGGTATCATTCGAGCTCCACGGACCGCCGGTGACCGTCATGTCCCGCGTCGCGTGATCGTTGGTGGCATTCTTTATTCCCACGGGCGTCATTGCCTCGGAAACGCTTTCGCCGAGCCGGATGAGATAGTCGGCGGACGGGCCGTTCATGCTCCAGACGGAGAGAGTCAGCGTGCCGTGCAGTTCCCGTCCGAAGTCCACCAGAACGGCGGCGTGCTCGTCGGAATTCCTGTTGTCCAGCACGCATTGGTCGTGATAACCGTAGATCGCCACCTGCGCGGGTTTGTGCTCCGTCAGATATTGCCGGCCGTACACGCTGCCTTTTGTCAGAACCACGCGGGTCGGAAAGAGAACCCGGCGGGAACGCTCGTCGTCGATGCCGCGGATACCGAATTTTTCATCAAGTTTCATGGCAGAAGTCCTTTTGACTGGATTTTTCTCCATTATACCATAGAAACGGCGGATAGGCAAGGAAGTATATCCAGGCGGCGAAAACGAACTTGCGTGACGGCGAAAATTGTGATATAATGATTTTGTATAAATTTGTCCGGCAGATCATCAACCGAAACGGAGGGAATACCATGCCGCTTAAACTGATACGGGAAGATATCACGCACGTTGTCTGCGACGCGATCGTCAATGCGGCGAACGAAACGCTGCTCGGCGGCGGAGGCGTGGACGGCGCGATCCATCAGGCGGCAGGCCCCGAACTTCTGGCGGAATGCCGGACGCTGGGCGGATGCCGCACGGGCGACGCGAAGATCACGGGTGCCTACCGTCTGCCGTGCCGGTACGTCATCCATACGGTCGGACCGGTCTGGGAAGACGGCCGTCACGGGGAAGAAGCGGCGCTCCGTTCCTGCTACCGCAAGTCTCTTGAGACGGCGGCAGAGCACGGCTGCGAGAGCGTGGCGTTTCCGCTGATCTCGTCGGGCGTTTACGGCTACCCGAAGGATCAGGCGATGCAGGTCGCCGTCAGCGAGATCACGTCGTTCCTGATGACGCATGAAATGCTCGTGTATCTCGTGATCTTCGACCGTTCGTCCTATGCGATCGGCTCGAAGCTGTTCGACGATATCGCCGCCTACATCGACGATCATTACGCCGACGCGCACGGCGATACGGACAGAGCGCGCAGACGCCGCAAACTCTCGGTAAATCAGGCGGTTCTGCCGGATATGATGTGCGAGGCAGTGCCCACAGAATCCGTTGCTGCCATGGCTCCGAAGCCTTTTCCGAAACCGGCGGCAGCCAAAGCGGATCTCAGCGAATACGTCGGTGTGCTGGACGAAAGCTTCTCCGAAATGCTGCTCCGCAAGATCGACGAGCGCGGTATGACGGACGCGGCGTGCTATAAAAAAGCGAACATCGACCGCAAACTGTTCTCGAAGATCCGCAGCGACAAGTTCTATAAACCGAGCAAACCGACGGCGCTTGCCTTTGCGATCGCGCTGGAACTTTCGCTCGACGAAACGAAGGAGCTGCTGATGAAGGCGGGATACGCGCTCTCGCACAGCAATCGGTTCGACCTCATTATCGAGTATTTCATCACGAACGGCCGGTACGACGTGTACGAGATCAACGAGGCGCTGTTCTCGTTCGACCAGAGTCTGCTCGGCGCGTGAATTTGTCGCCTGTCATGCGACCACTTCCGAATAACGATCTGCTATAATGTGGCTGTAAGGTGAAGAACCGAACAACCACATTATTTTTTTCGGAGGTACAACATGAAAAACAACGTAACGGAACTCGTCTTTATTCTTGACAGAAGCGGCTCGATGGCAGGACTTGAGAGCGACACGATCGGCGGCTTCAACTCCCTCATCGAAAAGCAGCGGAAAGAGGAGGGCGAATGCTATGTTTCGACCGTTCTGTTCGATAACGTCAGCGAAGTGATCCACGACCGCGTGAAGCTCGCCGAGACCCGTCCGATGACGGAGAGGGATTATACCGTCCGCGGCTGCACGGCGCTGATCGACGCGATCGGCGGAGCGATCCACCACATCGGGAATATCCACAAATACGCGCGCAGGGAAGACGTGCCGGAGCATACGATGTTCGTGATCATGACGGACGGACTTGAAAATGCCAGCCGCCGGTTCACGAGTGACCAGGTGAAGGCGTTGATCGAGCGGCAGAAGAGGGAGTACGGCTGGGAATTCCTCTTCATCGGCGCGAACATCGACTCCGTGGAAACGGCGGGGCGGATCGGTATCGACGTGGATCGGGCGGTCAACTACCACGCGGACAAACGCGGCACGAACGTCGTGTACGAAGCGGTTTCCGCGGCGGTCGGCAATATGAGAGCAAACAAAAGTATCAAAGCGGACTGGGCGGCTCCCATCGAAGAGGATTTCGTCAGCCGTAAATAATCGGCTCATTCCCGACAAAAAATCTCTCCTTGTTTCGACAGGGAGAGATTTTTGCGTTCGGTTGGATGGATCAGGCCCACGGATCCTCTGCCGCGGGTTTGCGGATATCGGGAAGCAGATACTGTTCCCAGAGGAACCACTGCTCGCCTTTTCTGCGCAGTTTTATCTGCCGCGGGGAATCGGCGCCGCCGGACTTCATGTAGAGCGTCGCGTAATTTTCCTCGCCGAAGGAGTAGGGATTGCTCTCGACGGTGATCTGATACGGCGACGCCGGGGTATAGTTGTTGTCAGGCGCCGCGCCTGCGAAATAGGAGACCGGTACGTAGGACTTGCCGTCCATGAGGCGGTCGTTCATGAACTGGATCTCGCGCGGCGTGAGCGGCTGCGGCCCTTTCAGAAAATTGAGCATTTCGACACCGGCGTCACGGTTTTCCGCATAGACGCAGAGCGCGCAGACGGTCAGAGCGGCGGCCTTGTACGGCGTCGTGAGATCGGCTTCGGGGAGCGCTTTCAGCTCGTCGAGGCTTTTTGGCAGAGCGGTAAACGTAAAGTTCTCGGACTGGCAGGCGGCCTTGTTCACGGCGTTTTTGACGGCGGTGGCGGCGCTCTTTTTGGCTTCCGCGGCCACTATGTTGAGAAGACTGTTCAGAAAACTCATATCATATCTCCTTGTCGGTCGGTTTGGTAAGTTTATTCTATCATATCCGGGCAGAAAATTCAAGCCGGAGCAGTCAGCCGAGTGTGATGACGGCGGCCATGGAACCGCGCGCCTGCCCGACACGCCGGTGCGACCAGAAGCGATCCGGCTGACAGGCGGTGCAGTCCTCGCTGACGTCGATGAGTCTGACGCCCGCACGGGTGAGCCAGAGTCGGTTGAGCGCCTTGAGGTCGACGTGGAACTTGCCGTTTCCGTCGTCGGTGATGGCGGTGCGTGCCGTTTCTCCGAGTGCAGCGAGCATGGCGTCCGGCACGTCGGCATCCGTTTCAAAGCAGCAGCGGCCGATGCAAGGACCGATGGCGGCTTCGAGATCGGCGGGATCGGTGCCGTACGCGGCCGTCATGCGCTCGACAGCCTTCCGAACGATCCCGGCCGCAGTTCCGCGCCAGCCGGAATGAACGGCACCGATTGCGTGATGCACCGGATCGTGCAGCAGGATCGGCGTGCAGTCGGCGGAAAAGGCGGCGAGCGTCACACCCGGCTCGTTCGTGATGATGCCGTCGCGTTCGTCGATCACTTCGCGTGAGAGGCCTTCGCCGCACCGGCTTTGCCCGACCACGGCGACCGAATCAGAATGCGTCTGCCGGGTGAAAACGAGAGAATCGGGATCGAACCCGACGGCGCGGCCGAGAATTTCGTAATTCTGCCGGACGGCGGCGGGATCGTCTCCGCGGTGCGTACCGAGATTGAGCGACGCGAGTACGCCGACCGAGACGCCGCCGTGCCTTGTCGTGAAGGCATGCGGCACCGACAGAACGGACGAGGTGAGATATTCGGGCTGACTGTGAACGGTAAAGGCCATGACTGCTCCCTGAATCGAGTTTTTCTTAATTATATCACGTCCGCCGGATGAACGCAAGAAGCGGCGCCGTGAAGGCAGCAAAAAAGGGAGCGGTTTCCCGTTCCCTTGAGGATGTGCGCGATTATTTCAGCAGTTTGCCGAGCAGCTTGCCGAGGAGAGAAGTCTTCTTCGCTGCAGCGGGCTGTGCCGCATTGCCGCCGCCGAGAATACCGGCAAGAATGCTGCCGACGTCCACGTTCTGGAGCAGGCCGGAAGCAACGGAACCGATGGCGGAGGAGCTGTTGTCAGCGGCGGAGGAAACGGATTCCTTGCCGAGCAGGCTCATGAGAAGCGGAGCGGCCGCGGAGAGAATGTTCGAGGTGTCCTTTTCGGCAACGCCGGCCGTGTTGGAAATAGCGGTCAGCTGAGAATCCTTGTCCTTGCCGAGCAGGTGGCTGATGATCTTGCCGCCGTCTTCGAGGTCAACTTTGCCGAGGAAGGAAGCGAGGTCGGAGGTGTCGTCCTTACTGTGGGAGAGCAGAGCATCCGCGAAACCGGTGGCGGTGTCCTGGCTCTGAGCCTGAGCGCCGCTGATCAGAGAAGGAAGCGCAGCGCCGAGAACGCTCTGAACGGCGTTCGAGTTGGTGTTGGAGGCCTGACCGAGACCCTGCACGCTGGCAGAGCTCATAAGGGTACCGAGCAGAGAAGAAAGATCCATGATAAATCTCCGTTTCATGTAATATTTTATTCGTATGCCAAATACTATTATATGCAAATTGCGGAAAAATGTCAATCATATTCTAAAAAAATCATGCGATGTCGCAAAAACTCTTGAATCGTGCGGAATTTTCCTGTATAATAAGGGAGTACAGTTCCCCAAAAACATGAAAGACAAGGAGATAAACATCATGGCAGAAAAAAAGAAACACACCATAGTTAACGCGAGCACCGGCCACGTTCTTTCCGAGAAGGAAAAGGAACAGGCTCAGCAGACCGCGCAGAACTATCATCTCGCAAAGCCCACGGGCAAGGCAGGCGGCAAGAGAGCCGGCGCCATCATCCTCTGGGTACTCGCGCTCGGCTTTGAAGTGCTCGCTATCTTTGAGCTTCTCCAGGGCAAGCCGATCATCTTCAATCTTCCCACGCTTGCCGTAGCAATCGGCGCACTCGTGCTCGATCTCGTGTGCGTTATCATCGGCTCGCAGCTCTGGAAGAAAGCCAACCACATCGCGCCCGCATCCGAAAAGAACAAATTCCTGTTCTGGCTGTACAACAATCTCGGCGTTATCATGTCGATCGCCGCATTCCTGCCGTTCATCATTCTCATCCTCACGGATAAGAACAGCGACAAGAAGACGAAGACGATCGCAGTTATCGTTGCGGCAGCAGCTCTTCTCATCGGCGGTTTCTCGAGCTACGATTACAACCCCGTATCCCAGGAGGATATGACGGCTGCATCCGAGCTCCTCGGCGACAGCTACGTTTACTGGGCACCCTACGGCCACGTATATCACACGCATGAAGACTGCCAGGCGCTCAACCAGAGTGACGAGCTTTCGTTCGGTACCGTTGATCAGGCTATGGAAGCAAACAAGACCCGTCTCTGCAGCTTCTGCGCAAAGAAGGACGACATCACGACGCTTGCTACGGATAACGCAAACGTTGACGACGCAGTCATCGAGACCGGCACGCACGACGCTCTGACCGTTTACTGGGCAGACGGCGTTGAGGATTTCCACATGGATCCCGACTGCGAAGCATTCGACGATGTTGAAACGCTCATCAGCGGCACGATCGAAGAAGCACAGGCGGCCGGACACACGTCTGCCTGCCAGAAGTGCGGCAACTGATCGGCACAACTCAATTACATTAAAGAAAAACCGCTCGGCTTCGGGCGGTTTTTTCGGTTGACTTTTCGCGTGCTCGGCGGTATAATTAAGGTATAATCA
>JAZUKT010000324.1:0-2144 GCA_045643445.1 Eubacteriales bacterium | reverse complement strand
CCGGCTTTGAGCATGGCGGCGGTGGCGATGCTGTTCGTGCCGACGGCATAGAGTTCCGCCGGGTACGAAATCGACTTGATCTCTTCGACGATGAGCTGACCGAGCCGGCCGCCCTGTCCGTCGATCACGACGATCTTCACGGAATCGCCCCCTTTGTCCGGAATGATGGATGATTTACTGCGCGTCGCTCGGATAAACGGCGACCTCGCACGGTACGTAGCATTTGTTGAAAACGCCGCGGTAGGTGAATTCGAGGATGAAATAGCCGTTGCTCATCTCGAGCACTTCGAAATCGTAGTCGGTGACCGTTTCGTCCGTTCCGTCCGCATAGGAGGCGAGGACGCTGAAGTCTTCCTTCGCGAATTCGTGATAGGTGCTCGTGACGGACTCTCCGATATACGTCGGCATGATGCCGATCGGCTTGTTCGGGTCGTTCGCGTCGTCCGTCTTATCCCCGCAGGAGACGACGGTCAGAGCGAGGCAGAGGAGAGCCAGAACGAGCGCGATGATACGTTTTGTCATAGCGGGATCAGACGCCGGAGTAAGCGGCGAAACCGCCGTCGACCGGAACAACGATGCCGTCAACGAAGGCGGAGAACTTTTCGTCAGCGAGCCAGAGCAGCGCGCCGTCGAGGTCTGCGGGAACGCCGAAGCGCTTCATCGGGGTGTGACCGAGGATCTTGTCGGAACGAGGCGTCAGGCTGCCGTCGGGATTCGTGAGCAGCGTGCGGTTCTGTTCGGTGAGGAAGAAGCCGGGGGCGATGGCGTTGACGCGGATGCCGACCGGGGCAAAGTGAACGGCGAGCCATTCGGTGAAGTTGGAAACGGCGGCCTTTGCGCCGGAGTAAGCGGGAATACGGGTAAGCGGACGGAAGCTGTTCATCGAGGAGACGTTGATGATCGTGCCGCCGGTTCTGGCCATGTCGCGGGCGAACACCTGCGTCGGGAGCAGCGTGCCGAGGAAGTTGAGGTTGAACACGAAGGAGATGCCGTCGGGATCGAGATCGAAGAACGTCTTGACGCCGTCGATCACGCCTTTTTCGTCGAGTTCGGCAACTTCTTCGGGAGTGAGGTTGTCGCGGGAGGTGCTGCCCTTCGGGTTGTTGCCGCCTGCGCCGTTCAGAAGAAGATTGACCGGGCCGAGTCCCTTGACGATGACGTCACGCGCGGCTTCGATGGAGGCCTTGTCGAGAACGTTCATGGCAACGGAGATGGCGGTGCCGCCTTCCGCGCGGATCTCAGCGGCTACTTTTTCAGCGGCTTCCTGACGAAGGTCGCAGACTGCCACTTTTGCGCCTGCCGCTGCAAGGGTCTTGGAGAAGCCGGAGCAGAGCACGCCGCCGCCGCCGGTTACAACAGCAACTTTTTCGGAAAGATCAAAGGTGAGATTCATGATGGTACCTCTTTTCTGAAATTGATTTCAAATTTATACTTGCCGGGGAGAAGATCAGTCCTCGACCGGGTATGCGATGGTGGTCATGAGCGCCATTTCGGCCGCACTCGTGTCAAGACGGGAGTACTGGCAGACGATGGGCGTGTTGGATTCGACGAGAACGGCATAGGGCGTGTCGCGCGGGATCGGCTGGCCGTCGGCGTTGCGGAGTTTGTCCATACGGATGTGGTGCGTGCGCTTGGCGGCACAGTGAGAGGAGAAATCCGTTCTGGTGTCGCGGTCTTCAAAGAAGAGCGTCAGCTTGATCTCAGCGTCCACGTCGGAGGTGTTGATCACGCAGATGGCCTCGTGGGAGACGTTGCCGTTTTTCGAGACGGAATTGAGGTAGGTGTCCGGGATGAGCCAGACTTTCTTGCCGTATGCTTTCATGGGGACTTCCTTTCTATGATAAAGAATGGATAAACGAAATTATCGGGCGGATTCGATCACACCGGCGCCGAGTACGGTATCGCCGTCGTAGAGTACGGCAAACTGACCGGGCGTCGGCGCACGCTGCCCTTCGTCGAACGTGAGCTCGCCCTCGTCATCGCCTGTGCGGCGGAAGGAGGCGGCTGCGGCACGGTGCGCGTAGCGGATCTTCGCTTCGCAGCGGAATTCTCCGTCGAGGGTGGTCGGATCGGACGGGCAGTGCAGACCGCTCAGCCGGACGGGGCGGGGCAAAAGACCGGCTTCGTCGCCGAGCGTCACGCGA
>JAZUKT010000323.1:0-1779 GCA_045643445.1 Eubacteriales bacterium | reverse complement strand
AACCTCGGCTCCTACAACTATCTCGGTATGTCGGGACATCCCGAAACCGTCGAGGCGGCGGTGAACGCGGCGCGTGAATACGGTACCTCCGCCAGCGGAAGCCGGACGCTCGCCGGGGAAAAGACGCTCTATCAGAAACTGGAGAAGACGATCGCCGCGTGGAAACATACGGAGGACGCCATCGTCTGCACCGGCGGCTGGGCGACCAACCTCACCTTCATCAGCAGCTTAATGCACGAGGGGGATTTCATCCTCTTCTACGCATTGTCCCATAATTCCATCGCGGAGGGCGTTGAACTTTCCCACGCCGACAGCAAGGCGTTCGCGCACAACGATCTTGAGATGCTCGAATCGCTGCTCAAAAAGATCGACGGCCGGTACAAGAAAGTGCTGATCGTCGTCGAGGGCGTGTACAGCATGGATGGCGATATCGCGCCGATCCCGGAATTCGTCCGGCTGAAAAAGCAGTACGGCTGCTTCCTCATGGTGGACGAGGCGCACTCGAGCGGCGTGATCGGCGAAAACGGCGGCGGTGTTGACGATTATTTCGGTCTTGATCCGCACGACGTTGACATCAAGTACGGTACCATGTCGAAGGCGCTCGGCACCTGCGGCGGCTATATCGCGGCCGACCACAGCATCGTCGAGTACCTGCGTTACTCCATGAGCGGCTTCGTCTTTACCGCGGGTATCGCGCCGCCGCTCGCTGCAGCCTGCATGAAGGCAATCGAGATTATCCGCCGCGACAATACGATGGTCGGGAAACTCCACCGCAATATCGCCTATTTCACCCGCCGCTGCAAAGAGGAAGGGATGAATATCGGCCTTGCCGGGCAGAGCGCCATCGTGCCGGTGCTGATCGGATCCGACGCGGACGCCGCACGGCTTTCGTCCGAGATGATCAAGCGCGGTGTGTTCGTTCCGCCGGCGATGTATCCTGCCGTTCGGATGGGAGAAAGCAGACTCCGCTTTACGGTATCCGCTACGCATTCCGAAGAACAGCTTGAAAAAGCCGTCACCGTGCTGGCCGAACTGATGCGCGGCGAAGGGCTTCTGAAATAACGGCGGGAGAGTACGATGAAAACGAATGAGAACGATAAAAAAGTCGCGCTTGTCACGGGTGCCAGCTCCGGCATCGGATACGCCGTGTGCGGCAGACTCCTCTCGGACGGCTATACTGTCTACGGACTCTCCCGACGCGGTACGGCGCCCGATGGTGTGATCGGGATCTCCGCCGACGTGACGGATTCGGACGCTCTCAATCACGCTGCCGCTTCGATCGCGGAACGGGAAGGGCAGCTCGATCTGCTCGTGGCCGCTGCGGGGTTCGGTATCTCCGGCCCGGTCGAATTCACCTCCGACGAGCAGGCGGCAAAGCAGATGAACGTCAACTTCCTCGGTCAGTTTTACGCGATGCGGGCGGTGCTCCCGATCATGCGGCGTCAGCAGAGCGGCACGATCGTCTCGGTCAGTTCCGTCGCCGGCATCATGTCGATCCCGTACCAGTCGTTCTATTCCGCGAGCAAGGCGGCCGTCGATTCGCTCGTTCTTTCCCTGCGGAATGAAGTGAAGTCGTTCGGCATCCGGGTAACGGCTGTCCTGCCGGGCGATACGGCAACGGGCTTTACGGACGCCCGTGAAAAGGACGACAGCGGAAACGACGTCTATCAGAAGACGGAATCAGCCGTCCGCTCCATGGAAAAGGACGAACGCGGCGGTATGACGCCCGATGCGGTGGCAAAGGTGATCGTCCGTGCCGCGAAAAAGCGGAATCCGGCT
>JAZUKT010000322.1:0-4819 GCA_045643445.1 Eubacteriales bacterium | reverse complement strand
TGCGTCGAGGATGTTCGCCGCCATATCGCCGTTCGTCGAGATCGGGACCGCATAGGTCGGCGCCATTTCTATACCGCAGTAGGAGCGGTAGGTCTCCTGCTTTTCGTCCCACTTCGGGTACGGCAGGATACCGAAATTGTTTTCCATGGCGCGGTAGCCGGATGCGAAGAACATACGGTTTCCTTCAAAGAGCGCGCGTCCTTCGATAAAGGCGGTATCGTCTGCCGCATCGTCCTGCTTGCGGTAGTCCACGCAGGAACTGTTATAGAAATCGTTCAGTTTTTCGTACACGTCTACGTAGTGCTCCGACAGCGGAAGAATGGTCGGGATCCCGTCCTCGTCCACGTCGGTCAGCTGTACGCCGAGCGCGGTAACGAACGCGTGCGTCGGACAGGCGCGGTGGATCGTCAGACCGAACTGGTCGATCTTCGGGTCCATCATGCCGTCGCCGTCCAGGTCGATCTCGGCAAGATGCGAGTATTCGATCAGCTTGTCAAGCGTCCAGGCGCCGTCGCGCACGAGCTGATACAGATCGCCGATCGGATAATCGGCTGCCAGCTCCTTGTTGAAGAGGATCGCCGTAAACAGATCGTAGTAGCTCGCGTCGATGTTGCCGATGACGCCGTACATCCGGTTCCCGATCCGGGAGCTCTCGATCACCTCGCCCGGCCACCACGGCTGATCGAAATCGAGATACGGCAGATCCAAAAGGTTCTGATAATACCCGGTCGACAGCGTGTGCGTGGCCATCGTGCCCATATTCGAGCAGATAAGATTATAGGAATCCGTGCCGGACAGGATCGCCGCGCTCACGGTCGATACGAAGCCCGCTTCGGTATCCGAGCAGTCGATGACAGTGAGGTCGATCTTATACAGATCCTCGACCTTCAGATTCCGGCGGTAAACCGCGTCCAGCAGCGAGTCGCCGCTTTCTTCATCAACATAAAGCGTCGCATAACTCGAATCCGCCACGTTGAACGCCGCGCCGTTATAGTTGTTCACGGCAAGAACGTAGCCGTTTTCGCCTTCGTAGACGGTGCCCTCGTCCTCATTCGTCGTTTCTTTTTCTTTGCCGGTCTCCTCTTTGCAGGATACAAGCAGCGGCAGCAGCATCAGCAGAACGAGCAGGACGGATACGAGTCGGAATAGCGGTTTGTGTTTCATAAAAACCTCCGGACAGTTTTATTGGTTCATCCACCGTCATTATATCATCCGCCTGTACACTTGTCAAGGCGGACGAAAAGGCGCAGAAAAAGCCTGCCGCATCCTCCGAAGAAGACACGGCAGGCCGGTTGTTCGGTTGGTTTACTCTACGCCGTCAATATCGAGTTTCTCGATCAGCTGCTTCATTCTGAGTTCCCACTTGCGCTGATTCGAGTTGTACTCACGCGCCAGCTTGGTGCCGTTGCGGAGCGCACTTGCCAGCAGAGAGGTCGGCGACGGATCAAGGAACTCCGAGTAGACCTGCACGAACTGGTAGGATACGTTGTCGTAAATGATGTCGAGCATTTCAGACGACTGTTCGTCACGGACGAGACGGCCCTTCAGAACCTTGTCATAGTAGGCCGGCAGCACCATCATGTCGCCGAAATAGGACATGGCCTCGAAGATGTTCGCCGCAAAATCGCCGTTCGTCGTGACCGGGATGGCGAAGGCGCTTGCCTGGTCGGTATCGGAATAGGAGATGTACCGTTCCTGATTCTCGTCCCACTTCGGGTACGGCAGGATACCGAAATCATTCTCCATCGCACGGTAGTCGGTCGCGAAGCACATCCGGTTCGCCTCAAAGAGCGCGCGGCCTTCGAGGAAGGAGGTGTCGTCCGCCGGACCGTCTTCCTGGCGGCTGCGGTAATTCACGCTGTTGCTGTGGAAGAATTTGTCGAGTTTGTCACCCACGTCGACGTAATGCTCGGTCAGCGGCAGGATATACGGCATTCCTTCGGCATCTACGCCCGTCGTCTGTACGTCAAACGACGTGACGAAGGCGTGCGTCGGATACGCGCGGTGTACCGTAAAGCCGAACCGGTCGAAGGCGGCTTCCATGATGCCGTTGCCGTCGAGGTCGACCTTGGCGCGGTCAGCGAATTCGATCAGCTTGTCAAGCGTCCAGCCGCCGTCGCGCACGAGCTGATACAGATCGCCGGTATTGGTGTCCAAGGCCATCTGCTTATTGAAGAGGAACGCCGTGAAGTGATCGTAATAGGTCTGATCCATCATGCCGATCGCCATAAAGAGGTTGTTGCCGATCTTCGCGTTCTTCATGAACTCGGTCGGCCACCACTTCTGATCAAAGTCGAAGTACGGCAGATCCAGGAGATTCTGATAGTAGCCGGTCGACATAACGTGCGTGGCCATGCCGCCCGTCTTGGAACCGATCAGCTGATAGCTGTCCATCCCGGACAGGATAACAGCCGAGGTCTGCGTGATGTATTCGGAAGGCTCGCCCGCATACCGCACGACGTCAAGGTCGATGTTGTAGAGCGATTCCACCTTCGAGTTGCGGCGGAAGATCGAGTCGTTCAGCGTGTCGCCGGTCTCTTCGCTCGCGTCGAGGCTTCCCCAGCCGTCGTAGGAGATCGTAAAGGCCGCGCCGTTATAGTTGTTCACGGCAAGAACGTAGCCGTTTTCGCCTTCGTAGACGGTATTTTCGGGGTCGTCGTTCTTCGTTTCTTTTCCTTTGCCTCCCTCGTCTTTGCAGGATGCGAGCATCGGCAGCAGCATCAGCAGAGCGAGCACAAGAGACAGCATACGGGTCGTGCGTTTCATAAAAATCCTCCGGTACGTTTCAACTATTAGTTTAATGGCATTATACCATTTGATCGCGCGCTTGTCAAGACGGATGAAAAAGGAGACGCGGCCTTCCCGAAAAGGCCTGGCGAAAACTTCTGAATGGGTATAGGAAAAACAAAGTAAATGCGAAAGCGTCAGGGCTGAACCGTTCGTCCGGTGCTCTGACGCTTTCGTTTTTCCGTTTGGTTTTTGATCGGTCGTTTATTGTTCTTCGATGTCAAGCTTTTCGATGAGGCTCTTCATCGTGGCTTCATAGATCCGGCGGTTCTGATAATACATGGTCGAGAGCTTCTTATCAAGTTTCAGTGATCTTCCGAGGAGAGAACCGGGCGCGATCTCAAACAGACTGCCGTACACCCGGCTGAAATCGTAAGACGGATTGCTGTAAATGATATCGAGCATTTCGGAGGATTGCGGGTCGCGCACCGTCTTGCCCTTCAGCGTCTTGTCATAGAACGTCGGGAGAACCGTCTGATAGCCGAAATAGGAGAGCGCTTCCATGATATTGGCTGCCCTTTCCCCGTTCGCGGTGCTCGGGATCGCATAAACGCTCGTCTCGCCCAGCGCGGAGTAGGAATAGTATCCGTCCTGCCCCTCGTCCCACTTCGGATATGGCAGGATGCCGAAATCGTTTTCCATCGCGCGGTATTCCATAGCCCCGTGCATTCTGCCGCACTCAAAAAGCGCCCGTCCTTCCGGGAACACCGTATCAAACGAAATGTCCGTGAGGAAGTCGACCCAGTTGCCCTTGAAAAACGTTCTCAGCTTATCTTCGGCCTCCAGCAGCCGCTCGGACGGCGGAAGGATCTCCGGCAGTCCGTCCGCTCCATAGTCGGAGAGCTGAATATCGAACGCCGAAACGAAGGCATCCGTCGTATAGGAACCTGAAACGGTAAGGCCGAACTGGTCAATATCCCGGTTCATGATACCGTCGCCGTCTACGTCCGCCGCTGCCCGCTTCGCGTATTCGATCATTTTGTCGATCGTCCATTTGCCGTCCTTTGTGAGCGCGTACAAATCATCGACGCGATAATCCTCCGCCAGCGATTTGTTGAAGAAGACCGCGCAGTACAGCTGGTAGCAGGTGCTGTCCAGATTGCCGAGCGCCATATAAAGCCGATTCCCGAGCGCTGCGCTTTCAACGTACTTCTCCGACCACCACGCCTGACTGAAATCGAAATACGGGAGCGCGAGAAGATCCTGATACATATTGGCCGTCATCGTATGCACAGCCATACTGCCCATTCGGCCGGACATGATCTGATAGGAGTCGTCGCCCGATGCGATCGCCGTGGTATAGAAAGCCGTCGGATCCCGGTCACATTCCTGGAAGGACAGGCCGATGTTGTAGAGCGATTCGACCTTCGCGTTCCGGCGAAACACGGCGTCGTTCAGCGATTCGCCGTTCTCTTCGATCGTATTGATATCCGTATAGCCGGCCGTGCAAATCGTAAAGGTTTCTCCGCCGTAGTCGTTCACGGCAAGCACATAGCCGTTTTCACCTTCGTAAACGGTGTCTTCGGTCTCGTTTTTCGTGCCTTTTCCTTTTTCTCCTTCATCCTTGCAGGACGCGAGCAGCGGCAGCAGCATCAGCAAGGCGAGCACAAGAGACAGCATGCGGGTCGTACGTTTCATAAAAGCCTCCGGGCGTTTTTTCGTTCTATTGGCATTATATCATTTGCCCCTACACTTGTCAAGTCAAAGCGTCAGGCGGTGCGGGGCGGCGCTTCTCTCTTTCTTTTTTGGGGGGATTTGGTAGGAAAGTCTGCGGACTTTCCGGATTTGTTTTTTGTCCTCCGCGGACGGCGCACAAGAGGCCTTTCCGGCGAGGCCTCTTGTGAATCACCCGCCGTTCAAGGGAGAAACCGTTGCAAGCAACATGGTTTCCCCCTTGAAAATCCTCCTTCCTGCCGGCTGCCGCCGGAAGTTCACGACTGCACAGGACGGATGCAAGCAAAGAGCGTTTGCTCGTGAAGAGATTGCAGAGCAAAGTTTTCATTGTCATGTTACTAACAGTTACGGCTCGCTT
>JAZUKT010000321.1:0-6012 GCA_045643445.1 Eubacteriales bacterium | reverse complement strand
CAGAAATCGCTGACAGCGGTTACGCCGCCCGGATATTTCTTATAGATGTGTTTCAGAGACAGGCTTGCCATGTATAAATCCTCCTTCGGATTATCACGTTATCGTAATAAAAATTATCGCATTTTTTCAGCCGTGATATATTATACCAAATAACAAGTACTTTTTGTAGAGTTTTTTTTACTGAATTTTGATTTAATAGTTTGTTGAATTTGTACAAAATCCCCCGAAAGTCGTCCTGTCCCGCCTTTTTTCGTTTTTTCCTCTTTCAGGAAGCGACCCGCAATCCGGCAGCAAAAAACGGCGGATAAGCCGAAGCCCCCGCCGTTATGGCCGTATCGTTCAGTCCGGCATCTGCACGATCCCGCAGAAGAGCGGCAGGCTCTGTTCCGACGTCACGACGAACAGAAACGGTCTGTCGAAGTTGAGCCGGATAGGATCGGCCGTCATTTCCGAAGTCCCTTCCGCCGCTATCAACGTGAACGCCGCGGCCGTGCAGCCCTCCTCGTCGATCAGCACGCGGGCGGCATGATTCACCTCGGACACGTACGCTTCTCCGTCAAGCATCGGGGAAAAGTCCGCTCTGCCCGCTTCAAACACGTCCTGCACGCCGAGCGCCCGGAGTCCGTCCACGAGGTTCGCAGACGACGACACGTCGAATTTCGGCACGGACAATTCGACCGTCATCGTTTCGCACGGCCATTCGCCGAAGAGCATCTCATAGAATTCTTCGTCGGCGAGCACGTCATCGACCGTCGCGTCCTCATCCGGCAGGATCAGCCACATCTGTCCGCCGTTGTTGCTGAAATATTCGACCGTCGCCGTGTAATGCTTGCCGAAATAGCACGGGGCGAATGCCGTCTTGTTCATGAAATCGGTCGTTACGTCGCCGTCCGGGCCGTGGAATACAGCGGGAGCCGTGTACGACGGGATGAATTCGTTCGCCCACCGTGCCTTGAAATAGATACTCGAAGCAAGCGCCAGCACCGTATTGTCGCTGAAACCCATTCCGTTCGCCTCATCCCGGAGCAGACCGCCCGTCTGTTCGTTCAGCCAGTCGCGCAGTACGTCGTTGTAGTCGTCGGAGCCCATCACGCCGTGGAACGAGGAAGCGTAATACCGATTCGCCAGCAGATCAAGCGTATCCGCGTGATAAGTCATGCCTTCGTTCAGCCAGACGGAATTGGCGAGCAGCCGCGTCATCGCACCGTCATCCACGTAGAGGGCGTTCCACACGTCGGAAGCGCGATCCCGCAGAGCCGTGATCTCCGTTTCCCCGAGCAGATCGAGCAGTTCCCCGCGCGTCGAGCCGTCCGTCGATTCCGCCAGCATGGCCAGTGCCATATAGAGGTTCACCGGCGAAAAAACGCGGTTTTCCCC
Organism: Eubacteriales bacterium; assembly: GCA_045643445.1. Classification (GTDB taxonomy): domain Bacteria; phylum Bacillota; class Clostridia; order Oscillospirales; family CAG-272; genus UMGS1696. Next base: position 4,635 of record JAZUKT010000321.1, on the reverse strand, counting down.
TTCGCTTCCGCCGAGGAACTGCCGGATGCTTTTTTCAAAATATTCGTTCATTCCGTCGGTCGCCGGTTTCATCTGCCACGCCGCTATCCGTTCCCGCTTCCATGCTTCCACCGCCTCGTCAAACGCCTTCCAGTCCTTATAATCCGCTTCGTTCGGAAACGGGGTGCACGTCGGGTATTTCGCCGATGCAATCTCATAAGCCATGGCCTTCGTCGGGATCAGCCGCCACACGACGCCGACCGCGATACAGATGCAGGCCGCCATCGCCGCGACGCGGATCCAGACGGCTCTCTTCTTCTTTTTCTTTTCCTGACGCGCCTGCCCGGCTTCCGTCAGATATTCGTCGCGGATCTCGCCGACGGCGTTCGCAAGATCTTCTTTTTTCATAATGAAAACTCCTCTCTGATCAGTGTTTCACGCAGGTTCTGCCGCAGCCGGTACAGCATACTTTTGATCTTCGCCTCCGTACAGCCGCGGGACTCGGCAATGGCGGAAAGCGGATCGCAGTACCAGTAGCGGCAGACGAAAACCGTGCGCCGTTCTTCATCGAGCGTGCCGAGCCAATCGTTGACGGTCTCCGCAAGCCGGTGCCGCTCCGCTTCGTCCTCCACCGACGATAATTCCTCCACGCACTCCGCCAGTTCGTCAAGTGACGCCGCGTATTCGCCTGCCCGCCGCTTCTCCGCCGTCCTCCCTCTCCATCGGTCGATCGACAGAGAGCGGGTGATTTTGGCAAGATACAGTCTCAGCCGATCCGGCTTCTGCGGCGGCATACTGTTCCACGCGCGCAGATAGGTATCGTTCACGCATTCGTCGGCGTCCTCGCGGCTGTCGAGGATCTGAAACGCGACCGTGCCGAGATACGCGCCGTACCGTGCTGACGTTTCCGAGATCGCCTGCTCGTCACGCGCCCAGTACAGGCCGATGATGTCGCTGTCATCCATGAAATAGTCCTCCTTCGCTGTTCTGCCTTATAAGACGGATTTTCCGGCGGATCGGTTTCGTGTTTTTTATAAAAAACGGGACTTTCACTTTTGAATGAAAGCCCCGTTCCGGATACGGAGGTATATGCTCGGGAGAAATTACGGCGTCAGTCTCTTCGGGCTTCTGTACAGGAACATGGCTTCGTTGATGTGCAGACCGCACAGAAGCATCGTGAGTCTGTCCACGCCGAGGCCGAAACCACCGTGCGGCGGGCAGCCGTATTTGAAGAATTCAAGATAGAACTTGACGTCTTCGTCGAGGCCTTTTTCCTTCGCCTGTGCCGCGAGCACGTCATAACGGTGTTCACGCTGTGCGCCCGTCGTGATCTCAACGCCGCGCCAGATCAGGTCGTACCCCATCGGCACGCCGTTTTCGTCTCTCATGTGGTAGAACGCGCGTTTTTCCGCGCTGTAATCCGTGATGAAGAGGAATTCGTGGTTATAGTGTTCCTTGACCCAACGATAGGAGAGCTGTTCCGCTTCCGTCGTGAGGTCGCCTTTTTCGGATTCCGGCACCGTATAGCCGTATTCCTTTTCAAGCGCCTCGTACAGATCGGCCAGCTTGACCGTCGGGAACGGCTTGGTCGGAACGACGACTTCGAGGCCGAACGTTTCCTTCACTTCCTCGCCGTACTTTTCCTTGACTGCGCCGAGCGCGTAGGTGAGCAGGTCTTCTTCCATCTTCATGACGTCGCGGAAGGATTCGATATAACTGAATTCAAGGTCGAAGCCGGTGAATTCGGTGGTATGCTTGTTCGTATAGGATTTTTCGGCACGGAACACGGGACCGCACTCGAAAATCTTTTCAAAACCTGCCGCCATCGCCATCTGCTTATAGAACTGCGGGCTCTGCGCAAGGTAAGCGCTGCGGTCGAAGTATTTGACCTCGAACACGTCCGCGCCGGATTCGGAAGCCGCACCGATCAGCTTCGGCGTATGGATTTCAATAAAGTTCTGCTCGAGCAGGTAGCGGCGCATCGCGTTGACGAACACGGTCTGCACCTTGAACATGAGCTGGTTTGCATCCGTTCTGAGGTCTACCCAGCGGTAGTCGAGACGGGAGTCGATCGCAGATTTTTCAACAGCGGCGTGCTTCTTGGTGGCCGGAATGGATTCGCGGATGATCGGCAGTGCGGTCGAGGTGGAATCCACCGTGATCGTGTTCGGGAAGACTTCCACGCCGCCCATCTTGACGTATTCGCTGGCAACCGCAACGCCGGTGACGGAAATGACCGAGTCGGGCGTGATGGTCGGCAGAACGCTTTCAAGTTCCGGGTGCTTTTCCTTTTCGATCGTGATCTGGACTTTGCCGGTAATGTCCTTCAGGACGATGAACGCCATGGACTTGCCGTCGCGGAAATTCTCAACGAATCCGCGCAGCAGGACTTCTTTATCGAGATTCTGTTTGATCTCGCCGATGTATGTTCTTTCCATAGTTTCCTCCGATAATTTTATCTGAAATTATTGTATCACGCAGGAATGATTTTGTCAATCAGCCGTTCGTTACCGGCCTGCCTTCTCCCGGATAAAGCCGCAGATATCGTCGAGCGCGATCTCCGTCTGTTCGCTCGTCGCCATTTCCTTGACAACGGCGCGTCCGCTCTCGATCTCGGAATCCCCGAGGATCAGAACGTACTTCGCGGTGATCTTGTCGGCATATTTCATCTGCGCCTTGAGGCTGCGTCCCATGATGTCGCAGTCGGCGTTCAGTCCGGCCTGCCGCAGCTCGTCCGTGATGACGGCCGCTTTGACGGCAGCCGCTTCGCCCATGGCCGCGATATACAGTTCCGGGATGGCGAGCGCGGGTACTTCGATGCCGTTCTGCTTCATCGCCAGAATGATGCGCGTGATGCCCATGCCGAAGCCGATACCGGCCATCTTCGGGCCGCCGAGCTCTTCCATCAGACCGTCGTACCGGCCGCCGCCGCATACGGTGCTCTGCGAGCCGATGCCTTCCGCGATGAATTCAAAAACGGTTCTCGTATAGTAGTCGAGGCCGCGGACGATATGCGGGTCGATGACGTATTCGATGCCGCACGCATCCAGATAGCGGATCAGCTCGTCCATGTGCGCCCGGCATTCGGGGCAGAGGTTGTCGATCGTTTTCGGCGCGTTCTCGGCGACTTTACCGCAGGACTCGTTCTTGCAGTCCAGTACGCGGAGCGGATTCGCTTCCATACGGTCGAGGCAGGTGTCGCACAGTTCCGACGAATGGGCGCGCAGATAGGCTTTCAGATTCTCGCGGTACGTCGGGCGGCAGTTCGGGCAGCCGATCGAGTTGATGTGCAGGCGGACGTTCTTGATCCCGAGTTCCTTAATAACCGTATGTCCGAGCGAAATGATCGTGAAATCAGCGGCAGCAGACGGCGCGCCGAACATTTCCGTACCGAACTGGACGAATTCGCGGCTGCGGCCTGCCTCCGGCTTTTCATAGCGGAAGCAGTTGATGACGTAGAAGAATTTGAGCGGCAGCGTATCGGTCGCCTTGCCGTTTTCGATGATCGCACGCACGACGGACGCCGTTCCCTCCGGGCGCAGGGCGTAAACCGTGCCTTCCTTATCGGAGAAGGAGTACATTTCCTTCTGCACGACATCGGTCGTCTCGCCTACGCCGCGCTTGAAGAGTCCGATCTCCTCAAACATCGGCGTCTTGATCTCGGTAAAACCGAAGCGTTCGGCGACGTCGCGCACCTTTTTCTCTATATAACTCCACGCGAAAATATCCGGCGCCATAACGTCCATCGTTCCGCGCGGTTTGCTGATCTTCTCCATAGTGGCCCTCTTTCCATATGCAATTTTTCTCTAAAGTATAAGTATAGCAAAAAAACGACCGTTTATCAAGTGGGAAAACGCGATTTTTCCTGTTTTTTTCCGAAACGGATTGTAATTTCCTCCGATCTATGATAAAATATTATGCTGTAAGAATTTTTTTATCAACGGAGTGCATATTATCTATGGAATACCGTATCTCTGACAAACTGGCTGCTCTGAAGCCGTCGGCTATCCGCGAAATCTTCAAGTCTCTCTCCGATCCGTCGATCATCAGCTTTGCGGCAGGCAATCCGTCTCCGCTTTCCTTCCCGGCTGACGAACTCGCCGCCATCGCTGCCGATATCTTTGCGCACGATTCCACCGCCGCGCTGCAGTACAACATCACGGAAGGTTATCCGCCGTTCCGCAAGGCCGTCGCCGAACGAATGAAGGAAAAATTCGGCATCGGCCGCGACTTCGACGACACGATCATCACGAGCGGCGGTCAGCAGGGCATCGAACTCTGCTGCAAGGCGCTCTGCAACGAGGGCGACGCCGTGATCTGCGAGAATCCGTCCTTCATCGGCGCGCTGAATGCGTTCCGTTCGAACGGTGCCGAGACGATCGGTGTGCCGCTCAACGATGACGGTATCGACGTCACAAAACTTGAAGAGGTTCTCGCCGCAACCCCGAAGGCGAAGATGCTCTACCTCATCCCGACGTTCCACAATCCGGCCGGCATCACGTCGTCTCTCGAAAACCGCAAAAAGGTCTACGCGATCGCCAAGAAGTACGGCGTCATCATCTTTGAGGACAACCCGTACGGGGAGCTCCGCTTCGCAGGCGAGGATATTCCGACGTACAAGTCCTTCGATACGGACGGCATCGTCGTGTACTGCTC
>JAZUKT010000320.1:0-7113 GCA_045643445.1 Eubacteriales bacterium | reverse complement strand
GTGCCCTGTCTGCCCATCGGAATGTGGGAGAGCAGTCCCTGCATCGCGCTGTTTTCTTTCCAGAGTTCGTTCGTCACGGCAATGCCGACGCTGCCGGCGCAGATGGCGTTCGCGCGGATGTGACGCGGAGCAAGCTCCATGGCGATCGCCTTCGTGAAGTTGATGACTCCTGCTTTCGCGGCGGCAAAGGCGCACTGATTCCGCAGCGGTACCATGCCGACGATGGAGCTGATATTGATGACAGCCGCTTCATCCGCCATATGCGGAACGGCCAGTTTCGTGCAGTTATAGGTACCGTCCAGATCGACCTTCAGGATCGCGTCCCACCATTTATCGGAGAACGCCTCCACGGTGTGCCGTTCGTCCGGGCCGACGTTGATGCCGGCGTTGTTGATCAGCACGTCGATCTTGCCGAGATCCTTTTCGATGGCCGCCATAAAGGACGCCGTCATATCCCGGTCGGTGATGTCGAAGGAATACCCTCTCACGACGCCGCCGGTCAGTTCGGACTGTTTTTCAGCCGCCGCTTCCGCACCGCGGATATCACAGAGCGCCACTTTCGCGCCGTCTGCGGCAAAATGACGAACCATGCCGGTTCCGATGCCGCCCGCCGCGCCGGTGATAACGACCACTTTATTTTCAAAGGTAATGTTCATTTTTCCCTCCGCAATAGGCCGCTCAGTCGTTTTCCGGCTTGAGCAGCAGTTTCATCGCCCGTCCGGCTTCGAGATCGCGGAACGCTTCTTCCCATTCGGCGAGGCCGCGCACACCGATCATCGGCGCGAGGCGCAGTTTGCCGGATTTCATCAGCGAAAGCGCGATGTTCCAGCCGTTGTAGCTTGAACTCATATTGAACTGAACGTCGAGGACCTTCATCATGGCTTCGTTCCACGGAACCTCCACCATCGGTCTCGACGGCATACCGATCGCGCAGAGCAGACCGCGCTTCTTGAGCATCCGGATGGAGCTGGCGATCGCACTGCCCGCGCCGGACGCTTCCACGACCAAATCGGCGCCGATGCCGGTCTCGCGCATCACAACGTCGACGGCGTTCTCTTCCTGCACGTTCACGAACAGGTCGTAGCAGTCGAGCTCTTTGGCAATTTTCAGCCGGTACGCGATATCGGACGTGCAGCCGCAGAGGATCACTTTGCCGGCGCCGGCGATCTTCGCCATCTGAGCAGCCAGCAGCGCGATCGGGCCGACGCCCATGATCACGACGTTATCGCCCGGCGTGACGCGCGCCCGCTCGAGCAGCTGATGCGCCACGATAGCCGCAGGTTCCGCCATGGCCGCCTCTTCCATCGAAACGCCGTCCGGCACCTTATGCAGGAGTTTTTCCGGCATGACGAGGTACGTCGTGAAGGAACCGTCGATACCCCAGCCGATAGAGCGCTTGTCGGAGCAGTTCTGAATATGCCCGTTCCGGCACTGATAGCACTTGCCGCACGCCTTGTTATGCGGTTCGCCGACCACGCGGTCACCGATCGCAAAGGACGTAACGGCTTTCCCGCATTTCACGATCTCGCCGGAGAACTCGTGCCCGAGAATGACCGGCGGATAGTACGCGAACTGGTCGTGCAGAATATGGATATCCGTTCCGCAGATGCCGCTGTATGCGACGCGGATCAGCACCTCGTCGTCGCCCGTCGTCGGGATCGGACGGTCGCAGAGTTCAAAGAACCCTTCGCCTTTTTGCGTTTTTACCAAAGCTAACATGATGTACCAAACCTTTCCGTAATCACTCAGGCCAAGGTCTGCGTCAGGCCTACGATGAGCGGCATCGTCAGGAGCGAGACGACCGTGGAGAGCGAAACAAGGCGGACGGACAATTCCGTATCACGCCCGTATTTGGCGGCGAAAATCGTGGCGGTGGCACCGACCGGGGCGCTGGCTCCAATGACGGATACGGTCAGCACGTTGCCGTGTACGCCGCAGAGCAGCAGGACGCCGAGCGTCACCATCGGGAATGCGACAAGCCGCAGGAAAATGCAGAGATAGGACTGAACGTCGCGGAACGCCGCCAACAGATCCGCCTTACCGAGGTAATAGCCGATCATGAACATGGGAAGCGGCAGATTCAGCGCGGACATTGCGGAGATCGCGTCGGCGAGCACGGTCGGCAGACGGATCCCGTCCACGGAACCGACGTGCAGCCAGAGAGGCGACGTGAAGATGATCAGCCCCGCGGCGACGCCGATGATACCGGGATTCAGAAGGATCTTGCGGATCGTGAAGCCGGAGTTGTCTCCGCTCATGTCGGCAAGGCCGTACGTCCAGAGCGCGATATTGAAGACAGCGAGATAAACCGCCGCATACAGCGCGCCCTCGTGGCACGTATCGGTGTCGATCAGCGCCTGAGCGAGCGGCAGGGCGATAAACCCGGCGTTCGAGAAGACGGCGGCAAACCGCATGACGGCGCGTCGGTCTTCATCCCGCGAGCGGAACACCAGCGAAACGACCGCGATCATGCCGATATGTGCGATGACGGCGATGAGCGCGACAATGCCGATGTTCTTGAGAATATCAAGCATCTCCTCGCGCGGATACCGGGTCGCGGAGAATGCGTTGATGATCACACACGGCGTGACAAAGTACATGACGATGTCCGCCAGTTTTTTATTTGTATTTTCGTCGAGCATTTTGATCTTCTGACAGACGAAACCGACGCCGATCAGAAGAAACAGGAGGCCGACTTTTTCGGCAACAGCCAGAAAACTGTCGAGATAACTCACGGAAACGCCCCCTTACAGCTCGATGCCGAATTCTTTCTTCATGAGCGCGAGAATTTCTTCCCGGTACGGCATGGAGGGAGAGGATCCGAGGCGCGTGACCGAGATAGTCGCCGTGCAGGTCGCAAATTTGAGCGCCGTCTCGATCGGCATGCCTTCCGCGATCGCCGTAGCGAAACCGCCGTTGTAGGCGTCGCCCGCACCGGTCGTTTCGACTGCCTTCACCTTGATGGAGGGCACGATGATCTCCTTCGTCCCGTCGTAATAATACGATCCGCGGACGCCGAGCGTGATCACGGCATGACGGACGCCCATTGCCAGCAGTTTTTCGGCGGCACGGCGGCAGTCCTCGTAGGTCTCCACCTTCACGCCGGTCAGAATCTCCGCTTCGGTCTCGTTCGGCGTCGCGTAATCTACGCCGTCGTAGAGGCCGTCCGGCATCGGGGTGCACGGCGCGGGATTCAGAATAAACGGTTTCCCGTATTTGTGCGCGAGTTCTTTGGCGGCGATGACCGCTTCCGGCGTCGTCTCAAACTGGGTGAGCACTGCGTCGCAGTCCGCGAAATCCTTTTCAGCTTCGCACACGCGCTCGCGTCCGACCGTTTCGTTCGCGGCGAGAATGACGATAATGCGGTTCTGCGCGTCGCGTTCGTCGATCTCGATCAGGGCGCTGGCCGTTTCGCCGTCGGGCAGGATGCGGACGTATTCTTCCGTCATGCCTTCGTTGCGATAGTGATCCTCAAGGATCTTGCCGAGCGCGTCGTCTCCGCGGCTGCTGATGATCTTGACTTCCGATCCGGCACGGTGCGCAGCCGTCATCTGGTTGCTTCCCTTGCCGCCCGGGCCGAGGCGCAGCGTTCTGCCGCGTACCGTTTCGCCTTCAACGGGCAGATGCGGCGCAAAGCCGGTCACGTCCACGATCAGCGAGCCGGGACCTACAATTTTTGCCATGTCGTAACTCCTGATATATTATTTTCGATTATTTCTGTGCACCGGCAATGATCACAGCGCCGGAGGAAGTGCCGAGACGTTCCGCGCCCGCTTCGATCAGCGCCATAGCGGCTTCGTACGTCTTGATGCCGGAGGAAGCCTTCAGCTTCACGTCGCCGGACAGGTTGGCCTTCATGATCTTGAGGTCTTCGACCGTTGCAACGCCAGCGGATACGCCGGAGCAGGTCTTGACGAAGTTTGCGCCCGCTTCGCAGGAGAGACGGGTTGCGATGGCCTTTTCTTCATCGGTGAGCAGACCGGTTTCGATGATGACCTTCACGATGTGACCCTTCACGGTATCGACGATTGCCTTGATCTCGTCGCGGACGTAGTCGATTTCGCCGTCCTTCAGCTTGCCGACGTTGATGACCATGTCGAATTCTTCGCAGCCGTCAGCGAGAGCGGCCTTGGCTTCGGCGACCTTGATCTCGGTCTTGTTGCGGCCGAGCGGGAAACCGATAACGGTGCAGACCTTCACGTCCGTACCGGCAAGCAGCTTCTTTGCAAGCGTGATGTCGCAGGGATTGACGCAGACGGAAGCAAAATCATAGGTCTTCGCGTCGGCGCAGAGTTTTTCGATGTCGGCCTTCGTGGCGAACGGCTTCAGGTTGGTGTGGTCGATGTATTTGTTGAGCGGTTTCATAGGATTGTCCCTTTCTATGTTAAAAAATTTTTGTTGATCGGTGATTCAGTCTTCGTCGACGGTCTTGAAGGATTTGCCCCACGCCTTGAGTCTGGCTTCATAGGCGTCGTTGAAGCGCCAGTCGCGCCAGAAGGTCAGGATGCACATATCCTCGTCGGATTCGCGGTTGTCGAGCGCGTGGAAGCAGCCCGCCGGAATGAAGATGACCTGGTTCGGCTTCACTTCGACGATCTCTTCGCCGAGCTGGAGTTTGCCGTGGCCGGAGAGGATATAGTAAATTTCGTCTTCTTCGTGCGTAGCGCCGCCGAGAGCATAGCCGGCTTTCACCGTGCCGTGGTTGATCTGGATGACGTCGTCGCGGCCGGTGATCACGTGGTCGAGGATCATACGGGATTCGTATTCTTTCCCGAAAATCAGCGGTTTGACGCGGTCAACGTTGACCTGCAGCGGAGCAAGTTTTGCTTTTTCTGCCATGATTGTATAGTCTCCCTTATCGTATTTTGATCAATCTTCATTATACCAATTTTCCCTTGTACTGTCAAGCGATTTGCCCCGGTTTGTGCGATTTTTGCGGGACGTATGCGGGCGAACGGCAGCAAAAAAGGACCTCCCGTTTGGAAAGCCCTTGTTTAGTATATTCAATCGTCACATCCGCACAGCCATGCGAGAATCTCCTCGCATTTTTCGCGGGTCGGATATCCTCTTTTATCGCTGAGGGCATAATTCAAAATCTGATTTTTGTCCGTCATACTGCTCACCATCATGTCGTCAAATTTTGTGTATGAATGCGGCGTATGAACATATATTTGTTTATTCTCTTCGTTCAAATACTTAGCTATTTTGGATTTCTGAGCCTGCTTATACTGCTCATCAGTTAGTTGAATCTGAAAAATATGGTCATTTCCACCGTATACCATATTATAAAACCCGGATTTCGTACTGTTGGAAATATAGTCGTATCCACCCGTGGTATACGTGCCGCCTGTCGTAACGCCACCTACCGTTACTGCCCCGAAATGTGTTTTTTCCGGCTCGTGCGCTATGGTGTAATTTTTAGCTTCTTCAATTTTAATCACCTTGGATATTGACGGATTACGAGCAATAAGCGTGGCTGTTCCCCTCTCACACTTGATGAATCCCTCGGTTTCATTTTTTGCCTTTTCTTGTTCAGCAGGAACAATGTGAAGATTGTAAATCCTCATACCAATAATGCCAAAAACAACAACCGCAAATATAATCGGTATTAATACTTCCATTTTCAAAACTCCTTAATTTTTCACATGATTCATCGCCCAAACAACCGCATCTTCATAACATTCATCACAATATTTGCTTCCCTGAAAGGTATGAGATGCTGACTTTCCGCAAATCGTACAGCCGGATGATGATTTGCCACCTGACGAGGGAGCCGTGCTCCCTAAATACAGAAGATACAACACAACCCCAATTATTAGGACAATCCAACAAACTTTTAATGCTTTCATCGAAGTCGAATTTTCGTTTTGCTGATTCATATTGTTATTATTATTCATTTTTTCTTCTCCCAATTATCATTATACAACCATCAATCCACGTAACCAGTTCCGCGACACATAGTACATGTACCATACGTGTACGGATCATGACCACTCAAATATGCCTCAAGGTCACTACTGCCATAATAATATTTTACAATTCCCGTCCCATTACACGAAGGGCATTTCTTACTTCTCGTTGCCGAACTGCGCGACGAGGTATTAGTAGAGGACTTATAAGAACTGGCAGATGAATTAGAAGATGAGGATGAGGAAACTGAAGGTGTCGAATACGTGTAATCATCCGAATGTCTTTCATTTATCCATTTATTATACTTCCTTTCTTCCACAACGTTATAAATCAACACAATTATCAATATAGATAAAATAATAAAAAACACATACTTACCGTATTTTTCAACAATTATGTCAGCCTTGCTTTTATTCATCTTTTCTTCTCCTTTTGTGTTTTGCCGCAAGTATATCACAAAAAATCGCATTTGTCAACTCATTTGAGGTAATTTTTTAACTCAAATGAAGTTAAAATAGAAACAGGAGACAAACAGACACAAAGGAGAACGCATGAACATCGGCGACGCAATCAGGATCAGAATCAAAGAACTGTGTACCGAACGCTGCATCACCATCAACAAACTCTCAACGCTGTGTGGTTTGACACAGTCCACACTCAACAACATCACAAGCGGTCGCAACAACAGCACGACCGTTTCGACCATCAAGAAAATATGCGACGGCCTTGAGATTACGATCGTTGACTTCTTCTCATCGGAACTGTTTGAGAATCTCGAACAGGAAATTAAATAAAAAAGCACGCTATCCCATGTGAGATAACGTGCTTTTGTTTCGGAAAATCTTATTTCATAGCCTCTTCGACAGCCACGGCAACGGCAACGGTCATACCGACCATCGGGTTGTTGCCCGCACCGATCAGACCCATCATTTCGACGTGAGCCGGAACGGAGGAGGAGCCCGCGAACTGTGCGTCGGAGTGCATACGGCCCATGGTATCGGTCATACCGTAGGAGGAAGGACCGGCTGCCATGTTATCGGGATGCAGAGTACGACCGGTGCCGCCGCCGGAAGCAACGGAGAAGTACTTCACGCCGTTTTCCACGCACCACTTCTTGTAGGTGCCGGCAACGGGATGCTGGAATCTCGTCGGGTTCGTCGAGTTGCCCGTGATGGAAACGCCGACGTTTTCGAGCTTCATGAT
>JAZUKT010000319.1:0-1940 GCA_045643445.1 Eubacteriales bacterium | reverse complement strand
AACTGATCACGACGCTCAGAGGGCTGAAGGAAGTCGGATTTACGGACTTATTAGTCGTAGACGACGGATCGCGGGAATCGTGTGCGCCTATTTTTGAGGCGGTCGAAAAGATGGAAGGCTGCACGTTATTACGTCACGCGGTGAACCGGGGCAAAGGCGCGGCGCTGAAGACGGCGTTTGCGTATCTGCTCGAGAAGAATCCCGACGGGATCCCGGTCGTGACGGGCGACGCGGACGGTCAGCATCTGCCGAAGGACATGAAAGCTGTTGCCGAACGGATGCTCGAGACCGGCAAGATCATCCTCGGCTGCCGTGATTTCAACGAGCCGCACGTACCGCCGCGCAGCCGATTCGGCAATCACTTCACGAGCGGCGTGTTCGATTTCTTCTTCCACACGAAGCTGAGCGACACGCAGACGGGGCTTCGCGCCTTTCCGGCGTCCAGTCTCCGCGCAATGCTCGAGATCCCCGGCGACCGCTACGAATACGAGACCGGGATGCTCTTCGAGATGGTCAAGTACGGCTGGCCGTTTGAGGAATTCACCATCGAGACCGTCTACATCGACGACAACAAATCCTCGCATTTCCGCGTGATCCGGGACAGCGCCCGCATCTACGAAATGCCGCTCAAATTCTCGCTCGGCTCTCTGGCTGCCACCGTGCTCGACGCCGTTTTCTTCGCCGTCCTGCTCGCGCTGCTGAAGCCGATCCTGCCTGCCGTCACCGCCGTTCTCGTATCGGGCGTCGGCGCGCGGATCCTTTCCGGCATCCTCAACTTTACATACAACCGCACCGTGACGTTCCCCGGCATCGGCGAGCGCGGCTCTTTCGGCCGGTACGCTCTGCTCTGGTGGCCCGAGATGCTCCTTTCTTCCGCATTTGCGGGCGGACTCGCGGCGCTTTTCCCGGCGATCGGCACGGGCTGGCTCATCCTCATCCGCATCGTGCTCTCCGCCATCCTGTTCAGTACGAATTTCCGCGTCGAACACAACCGCGTGTTCCGTTAACGATAATGGAGTAACTACATGAACGCATTGAACCTCTTTGAAATTGGTATTCTCAACGGGATCCAGGAACTGTTCGGCGGACCCTTCTGCGACGCCGTCATGCCGATCATTACGTTGTTTGCCGAAAAGGGCGTGTTCTGGATCGCCCTTGCCGCCATCATGATCTGCTTCAAAAAGACGCGCAAGACCGGCTGGATGATCGGCATCGCCCTCATTCTCGGCGTCGTGATCGGCAACGGCGTCATCAAGCCTCTTGTCGCACGCCCCCGTCCGTTCATGGTCGATCCGTCGTTTGAAGCACGGCTGCTTATTCCCGCGCTGTACGACGGTTCCTTCCCGTCCGGGCACGCGCTGGCCTGCTTCGAGGGCGCCGGCGTTTTGCTCATGACGAAGGAATATCGGAACAAAATGGGCTGGGCGGCGCTCGTGATCGCGTTGCTCGTTTCCTTCTCGCGCGTCTATCTCGCCGTCCATTATCCGACGGACGTTCTGGCGGGCGCGCTGCTCGGGCTTCTCTTTGCGTGGCTCGGCATACTCATCGTTAATAAGGCATACGACGTGATCGGAAAGAAATGGCCGAATCTGATGAAGACCGGAAAAACCGAAAAAACCGAAAAGGACAGATGACCCCATGAAGATGAAAAAGAAAACACTCGCCCCGGCGAAAAAACTGTACCTCGCCCTCGTCGTGATCATGGCGATCCTTGCGATCATCGCCATCATCTCGGTGAAGAGCCTGCTCGTGCGGTACGAAAACTGCCAGCCGGAGCGGAGAGTCGAAGAACTGGTGAATCAGTGGAAGGTGGAAGCGCGGGCGGAAAGAATTTGGGATACGCTTGATTTCCCGGCGGCCACCGCGAACGAGTACGAGCCGTACGATCTGCAGGAAGCCTACACGAAAGCGCTGGCGTCCGGGCTGCTCGACGTTTCGAT
>JAZUKT010000318.1:0-2772 GCA_045643445.1 Eubacteriales bacterium | reverse complement strand
AGCAGTCCATGCTTCCGTGCCGTCGAGCGTTACCATGTGCAGACCGTTCCGCGTCGGGAATGCTACGGGATCAATCGGCTCGATCAGCGTGTACGAAACAACAGATGCCACAGCGATCGCCTTGCCGTTGACGACGATAGCCTTGCCGTTGTGCGTGTAGATGGTCATCATGATACCTCCCCGATCAGAGCGTCAATTCCGCCGATAGCCGCCGCGATTGCGTCATACACAGCGCCCGACGTGATCAGATGCGCCGAGTCCTCTGTCACGGCCGTGTCGATATCCAGCTCGTCGGCCTCTTCCGTCTCGATGTCGCCGCCGCCCTGACCGTCCATAACGTCGAACTGGTGTGCGCCGCTCGCGTCCGTGATCGTTACTCTGTGTCCGCCCGTGATTTCCGTGATCGAAACTGTCGGCGAGAAGCCGTCGTCACCGTCCGCTCCGGGCTGACCGTTCGTGCCGTTAAGCACGTCTGCGGTATGTGTGCCGCTCGCGTCGGTGATGGCGATGCGATGTCCGCCCGTGATGGTCGTAATGCTGACCGTCGGCGAGACACCAGCCGCACCCGGCTGACCGGGATCGCCATCTTCGCCGTCGAGGATGTCGGCCGTATGCGTGCCGTTTTTGTCCGTGATCGTGATTCTGTGGCCGCCGGTGATCGTCGTGATCTCAACCGTCGGCGAATATCCGTCTGCACCCGGCTGACCGTTCTGCCCGGGCGTACCCGGCTGACCGTTCGCTCCGGCCGGAATGCCGAAATCGAAATGGATCGGATCGTCTCCGCCGCCGGTCTTCGTGACGGTCGGCGTGGATCCGGCCGACAGACCGTGCGCCTCTGCCGTGATGTCTACGTCGCCGCCTCCGCCGCCCTGACCTTCGGCCACAACGCCCGTGTCGACATATTCGCCGTCGTCGGTATCCCACACGTACCAATGCTTATCTTCCTCGCCGATCATCGGTGCGTGTACGACTGCCGCCTCGGCGCGGGATGCGGATTCTTCAGCGGATTCGGCAGATTCTTCGGCTTCCGTTGCGGACGCGGATGCCGCCTCTGCGGATTCGGATGCAGCCGCCGCCGCCGATACGGCTTCCGTCTTTGCGGTTTCCGCCGCCGTTTTTGACTGGCCCGCCGCCGTTGCCGAAGCCGCCGCGTTGATGGCGTATATATGCACGGTGTCGCCGAGATCCACAAGCGTTGCGAGCCACGTTTCGTACGGATCGGGAGCCGGGCCCGGGTTCTGCGAGTTCGACATATAGACGACCGTGGAGATCGTCTTCGACTTGATAACGGTATCGCCTACCGTGTATTTGAGCTCGATCGAGCCGCTTCCGGCCTTCTCGGTGTCCGTCAGAGACACGAGCCAAGTTGCCGTCGTGCCTTCGATCTCAAGCTCTACCGGGTAGACGAGCCCGTCACTCCGCGTGACAATAAGCGAGAGCGATCCCTCTCCGAAGCGAGCCCAGTCTGCAAAGTTGAACGTCACCGGCCGCGCGTTCTTCTCGCCCTGCTTGCCGATCTTCAACGGCCGCCGGTCAACGTCGAATTCCTTGTACAGGATGTCGATCATTTTGTGCTTCCTTTCATGATTTTTATTTCTTCCTTGAGCGCCTGGATCTGTCGCACGCACAGCGCGATCAGCTCCTCGTAACGGATGCCGCCGGTTCCGTTCGGATCGTTCGGGTCGTCGAGACAATATGCCGCGCGGTCCGCCGCCGTCATGCCAGCACCGCTGATCGCGTCACCGAGCTCGTCCACGATGAGGCCGTAGTGAGCGCGGCCGTGCTGACCGTTGACCATGCGGAACGTGCGCGGATGCAGACTGTCGAACAGTTCGTCGTGCCGCGAGTCCATGTCGGCAATATCGTACTTATACGACCGAGCCGACCCGGAAACGACACCGCTGAATGTGTAAACGTCCTTCCATCGCCGCGCACCAGTGCCGAGCGAATAACCCGACAACGCACCGTCGGAATCTTTCGACGGGAACAAATCGCCGGTGACGGCAATGCCATACGGCAAGCCGTCTTTAAACGTGTATGTCGTCGCGCCGGAATCATCAAACACGGCGTATAAGCCCGTGCCGGTGCCAGTCACGTCGGAATAGCCGGACAGTTCGCCCGCGTCAACCGTGACGTAAGTATGACCGGCATCTGCGCCGGACGCGTTCTTTATCGTCAGCGCGAATCCGTGCGCTTGCGTCGAGCCTTCCGACAGCGTAACCGTGAACCGCCAATGGTTCGACATATTTTGCGCCGTCGCCGTTGCCGTTATGCTTTTATCAACGTAGACATAAAACGTGGTCGTTGACGACATATCGTCG
This sequence comes from Eubacteriales bacterium, assembly GCA_045643445.1. Lineage (GTDB taxonomy): Bacteria > Bacillota > Clostridia > Oscillospirales > CAG-272 > UMGS1696. The sequence continues at coordinate 451 of JAZUKT010000318.1, read as the reverse complement.
GAGGAATAGCCGAACAGATAGACATACTCCGAATCGGGATCGGGATCGAACGTCTCCGAGCCGCTGATCTCTCCGGCGGGAACGGTAATATCAACGCGCTCCGCTGTCGGCAGAATAACGTCCGGCTGTCCGTGCTGACCGGGAATCCGTTCGCACCGCATCAGCGAGAACGTCTCGTCATTGTCGAGCGTCTGTGATAACGTGACCGTACACGTCAAGCCAACCGTCGATGCCGTTGCCGTGACTTGCTCCGTATCGCCGTTGTCGCGGAATGTCAGCGTATTCGTGCCGCTGATGGCGAATGCGGCCGTCTGCCAATCTCCGTCCGGCAGAACAACATAACCGCTCGTCTGCCCCGCCGCGACGCGCACCCGTACCATGATCGCACGGCCGCGATGCCAATATCCCGCGTTCGGTTCTCGTACATACACATCGAACGTGCGGCCGCCCA
>JAZUKT010000317.1:0-8751 GCA_045643445.1 Eubacteriales bacterium | reverse complement strand
GGAACGGTTCGCGCCTGTGACGGACGGCGGCCGCGTGACGATCACGGAAAACGGTATCCGTTACGAAGTGGACTATATAAACGGCCAGAAGACCGGCTTTTTCCTCGATCAGAAATATAACCGTCTTGCCGCGGCGAAACTCTCAAAGGGCAGACGGGTACTCGACTGTTTTACCCACACGGGTGCTTTTGCCCTCAATTGTGCGGCAGCCGGTGCGGCACACGTGACGGCTGTGGATATTTCCGCCTCTGCCATCGAGCAGACGAAGGTGAACGCCTCCCTCAACGGCCTGACCGATCGGATGGATTTCGTGACGGCGGACGTGTTCGCGCTCCTCACCGACATGGTGAACGAAAAGCGGCACGACTACGACATGATCATCCTCGACCCGCCGGCGTTCACGAAATCCTCGTCCACCGTGCGTGACGCGTACCGTGGTTATAAAGACATCAACTACCGTGCGATGCGGTCCCTGCCGCGCGGCGGATACCTGGCGACCTGCAGCTGCTCTCACTTCATGACGGACGAATTGTTCCGTAAGATGCTTGACGAAGCGGCGGCGGACGCGGGCGTATCGCTCCGGCAGATTGAAGCAAGAGCGCAGGCGCCGGATCACCCGATCCTGCGGTCTGTGCCGGAAACGGCGTATCTGAAGTTCTATCTGCTTCAGATCGTATGAGAAACGTATGAAAGAAAACAAAACCTCCCTGGCGAAATCCGCCGTTCTGATGGGGATCATCATCCTCGCCTCCAAGGCGCTCGGCCTCCTGCGGGATATTCTGATCGCGGCGGCGTACGGCACGACGGAGGCGGCGGTCGCCTATGAAACGGCGTCGAAACTGCCCGTGACGATTTTCGACTTCGTCCTCGGCGGCGTCGTGACCGCGGCGTTCATCCCGGTCTACAATAGCCTTGCCGTGAAGAAGGGCAAAAAAGAAGCAGTTTCCTTCTGCCAGTCCTACGTCAATCTGATCCTCGTGATCACCGTGACGCTGTCGGTGCTCGGTGTGGTATTTGCCCCGACGCTGGTCGATCTGATCGCGCCGAAACTCGCGGAGTCCACCCGACTCATGGCCGCTTCTCTCACGCGGATCATGTTCCCGATGGTGATTTTTGTCGGACTCGCGTTCTCCTTCGTCGGCTTTCTCCAGTCGGAGGGCGAATATAACATTCCGGCCGTCATCAGTCTCGTCTCGAATCTCCTGATGGTCGCCTACCTCGTCTTTTTCAATGACAAATTCGGCGTGACGGGGCTGTCCGTCGCCATGCTGATCGGCTGGGGTGCGCAGGCTGCCGTGCAGATCCCATTTGCGTGGCGGCGCGGATTCCGCTTCCGGCTGACGGCACCGCTCGGTACGCCCGAAATCCGCCGAGCCGCCGGGAATACGCTCCCGATCCTGATCGCCACCTGGACGACGCCGGTCTGCAACCTCATCAATACGCGGCTTGCCTCGGGCATCGAGGGCGGACGTGCCATCACGGCGCTCAGTTACGCGAACCGGCTCTATATCATCCTCGTCGGACTCTTCTCGTTCGTCGCCACCAATCTCATTTTCCCGATGATCGCCCGCGCGGCGGCTGCCGGAGAAAAGGAAGAAAGCGACCGGCTCACGCGCAGTTCGGTGAAAACGCTCATTTATTTGATCGCGCCGCTGTCGGCCGGAGTCATGGTGCTCGCGGAGCCGTTCGTCGCGCTGATCTATGAAAACGGCACGTTCAATGCGTCCGATACGCTGCTTACGGCGGAGGCGCTGCGCTTTTACGCCGTCGGTATGATCTTTGCGGCAGTCGCGGAGGTGCTGATCAAGGCGTGCTTCGCGGCGGAGCTGACCGTGTTCCCGATGATCGCCTCGCTCATTTCGATGGCGTTCAACGCCGCCGTCGTGCTGCTGTTCGGCAGTCGGCTCGGCATCGGCGGGATCGCGGCTGTGACGGCGCTGGCGACGCTCATCAATATGCTTGTCAATCTTCTCTTCGCCTGCCGGAAGAAGCTGATCACCCCGATCGGAGCGGATTTCATCGACGCGGCGAAATCCCTGCTGGCGGCTGTCCTCATGGGCGCTGCCGTCTGGTTTGCCGCGCGGCTGACGGCGGATATGGGGAGAATCCCCGCGTTCGGTCTGCCGGTGCTTGCCGGTGTGGCCGTGTACGCCGTGCTGACGTTCCTTCTGCGGTCCGAAACGGCCGGCGTACTTCTCTCGAAACTTACGAAAAAATCGAACTGATTTGATTCTATAATCGGAGGAAGCTATGATACGGGTTCTGCACGTTCTCACGGATTTGAACATCGGCGGCGCCGGGCGTCTGCTCGTGAACTATCTGCATAATTTCGACCGCGAAAAATTCGAGATCGCCGTGGCGCTTCCGAAGGATTCCGCTCTTATCCCGTGCGTGGAGGCGGAGGGCTGGCCGGTTTTGCCGATGGAGCACGGACGCGACAAAAGCTTCGAATGGGCGGCGATCGGAGAACTTAAAACGATCATCCGCGACTGGAAGCCGGATATCGTGCATACGCATTCGGCGCTGTCTGCCAAAATGGCCGCGTGGCTCTGCCGGGTGCCCGTCCGTTTCTATACGCGGCACTGCGCGTTCGATCCGCCGAAAAAACTGACGACATTCCCGGGAAAACAACTGAACGGCCTCGTCAACAATACGCTGGCGACGGATATCGTGGCGGTGGCGGAGGCAGCGAAGCAGAATCTCACCGACACGGGTGTGGATGACAAAAAGATCACCGTCATCATCAACGGCGTGGAGCCGATGCGTGAAACGAGCGCGGAAGAGCAGGCTTCGCTCCGGGCGTCGCTCGGGATCGGGGAAAATACCTTCGTCTGCGGTATTTCGGCGCGGCTCGAATCCTATAAAGGGCACGCCTATCTGCTCGATACGGTGAAAACGGTCGTGGATGCGGAGCCGGATACGGTGTTTCTCTTCGTCGGCGGCGGCTCGGAGGAAGCGGCGCTCAAAGAGAAGGCTGAACGGCTCGGGATCACGGAATCCGTCCGCTTCATCGGTTTTGTGGACGACGTGGCGCCGTATCTCAATCTGTTTGATCTGAATCTGAACTGCTCCTACGGAACGGAAACGTCCTCATTGGCGCTGTCGGAAGGGATGAGTCTCTCGATCCCGGCGGTGGCGACCACCTACGGAGGCAATCCGTACATGGTGGAGGACGGCGTGAACGGTCTGCTCGTGCCGGTGAAGGACAGCGATGCGATGGCGGCGGCGATCCTCTCGCTCATCCGGGATCGGGCAAAACTTGCCGAACTGGCGGAGGGCGCGCTCCGTCGGTACCGCGAACGGTTCACGGCCGATGCGATGACACGGCAGCTTGAGGCGCTTTACGAAGCGGCTGTGGCGCGGGAAAAACGCGGCAGATAAGCGAAAACGACAACAAAAAAACAGTCTCGGCTCATCGGGGATCCCGGAAAAGTCAGACTGTTTTCTTTTTTTCGGATGCTCAGAACCCGAGGGAGGTGATCAGCTTCCATGCGTTGACGCCGATGATCAGGAGCCCTACGATGGCGATCAGCGGACGAAGCGGGATCTTTTTGCAGAGCCACGCCGCGATCGGAGAAGCGATCACACCGCCGACGATGAGACCGAGCACGGCAGGGAGACTGTCGCCGAGCGAGCCGATCGTGAGGAAAAACGCGGCGCTCTCGGCCAGCGTGACGAAAAATTCCGCCGCGTTGACGCTGCCGATCGTCTTGCGGATCTCACAATTGAGGGCGACGAGCGTGGAAGTGACGACCGGACCCCAACCGCCTCCGCCGAGCGAATCGCTGAATCCGCCGACGAACGCGAGCGGGTACACGAAGCCGCCGATCCTGCGCTCTTTCTGCTCTTTTTTGCGGAACGCCTTCAGAAAGATCACGACGCCCATCACGATGAGGTAGGCGCTCACGATCGGAGAAATGACGGAATCATCGACGCTCGTCAGGACGTACGCGCCGAGCACACCACCGAGCACGCCCGGTACGATCAGCCGGAGCATCAGTTTTTTGTCGATGTTTTTGAGTGCGAAATGGGAGATCCCCGAGGCAAGCGTCGTGAAGATCTCCGCCGTGTGCGTGCAGAACGACGCCATCGCGGACGGAATGCCCATCGCGCGCAGGAACGTGCTCGACGAGACGCCGTACGCCATGCCGAGCGTGCCGTCCACCATCTGCGCGAGGAAACCGCACAGGAGGCAGATCAGGAAGAATTTCATAATACAAAACCTCTTATCGAATACATAAGCAATTTCATATTATAGCAGAAGTGTCAGACGGAATCAAGCGAAAAACGGAATTTCGGACGGAATCCGTCAAAAACGGACGATTTTTCCGCGCCGGACGTGAGGGCGAACCGAGCGATTTTTCAGAATATTCACAGAAAAGGCCGTTTCTCTTTTGACAATCCGCTTCGTTTGTGATATAATATATCATTATAAATGCTAAATTCGGAGTAGTGTACGATCATGAGGATCCTCGGTATCGACCCCGGTATTGCCATCGTCGGCTGGGGCGTGATTGAGTCGGACGGCTTCGGCCGGAAAATACGGACGCTCGACTACGGCGCGATCACAACGCCGTCCACGATGAAGACGGAGGACAGACTGACCACGGTGCATCAGGAGATGTGCACGATCATCCGCACCTATCAGCCGGAAGCGGCGTCGATCGAGGAACTGTTCTTCAACACGAACCAGAAGACCGGCATCATCGTGGCGGAGGCGCGGGGCGTGCTGCTTCTCGCGTGCAGGCTCTATAACGTGGAAGTTCACGAATATACGCCGCTCCAGATCAAGCAGTCGATCGTCGGCTACGGCCGGGCGGAAAAGAAGCAGATGATGTCGATGGTGACGATGCTGCTCGGACTCCGCGAAACCCCGAAGCCGGATGATACGGCGGACGCGCTGGCGGCGGCGATCTGTCACGCGAACACGGGCACGTCACGGTTGGCCGAATATTATAATAAGCCTACCTCGATGGCGGGCAAGATCAAATAAGCGCACGGAAAAAGGAGCGACTATGTGGTTCTCGGATCAGTGGAAAGACTATGAATTGATAGACTGCGGCGGCGGCGAGCGGCTGGAACGCTGGGGCGACTATATCCTCGTGCGCCCGGATCCGCAGGTGATCTGGAACAGCGAACGGAAGGATCCGCTCTGGAAGAAGGCGCACGGCGTCTACCGTCGGATCGGCGGCGGCGGCTCCTGGGTCGTCAACAAGATGCCGGAATCGTGGTGTATTCAGTATCCGTCGGTCGTCGGGGATCTCACGTTTCGCCTTCGTCCGATGGGGTTCAAGCATACGGGACTGTTCCCGGAGCAGGCGTCAAACTGGGACTGGGCGGCCTCGGCCATCCGTCGTTCGATCGAGCGCGGGCACGAGCAGCCGAAAGTGCTGAATCTGTTCGCCTACACGGGCGGTGCAACGGTCGCGGCGGCCAAAGCGGGCGCTTCGCTCGTTCACGTGGACGCCTCGAAAGGCATGACGCAGGCGGCAAAAGAAAACATGGCTCTCTCCGGGCTCGGGGAAGCGCCGTGCCGCTACATCGTCGACGACTGCCGCAAATTCGTCGAGCGGGAGATCCGCCGCGGAAACCGCTATGACGGCGTGATCATGGATCCTCCGTCCTACGGGAGAGGCCCGAACGGCGAGGTGTGGAAACTCGAGGAATGCGCCGCCGAACTTGTGGAACTGGTCGTGCAGGTGCTCTCCGACGACCCGGTCTTCTTCCTCATCAATTCGTATACGACGGGGTTGTCGCCTGCCGTGATGCAGTATCTGCTGCACCGGGCGCTCCCCAAAAAGCTCGAGGCGCGTGCACACACCGAGACGGGCGAGACCTGTCTCTTTGTGAAGGATTCCGGCCTCTATCTTCCGAGCGGCGCGAGCGTGCGGACGCTGTTCGAATAACCGACTGCCAAGCAGGAGAAACCATATGGCTGCACTAATCAAGGCTGAAAAACTCAGCTTTTCCTATCCGGGCGACGACGAATACGAGACGGTACACGCTCTCAGCGACGTTTCCTTTGAGATCGAGGAGGGATCCTTCACGGCGATCCTCGGCCACAACGGAAGCGGCAAATCGACGCTCGCGCGGCTGCTCTGCCTGATCGACGCCCCGGACGGCGGAAAACTGACGATCGACGGACGCGACATGACGGCGCCTGACGTGACGGACGACGACATCATGAACGTGCGCCGCGACATCGGCATGGTTTTCCAGAACCCGGATAACCAGATCGTCGCCACCATCGTCGAGGAGGACGTCGCGTTCGGCTGCGAGAATCTCGGTCTGCCGCCGGAAGTGATCCGGAAACGGGTAGACGAAGCGCTGGCGGACGTCGGCATGACGGAATACGCCCGGCATACGACGTACAATCTTTCCGGCGGACAGAAACAGCGGGTCGCCATCGCGGGTGTGCTCGCCATGCGCCGCCGCTGTATCATATTTGACGAATCCACGGCCATGCTCGACCCGATGGGGCGGCGGGAAGTGATGAATATCATCGAAAAACTCAACCGCGAGGAGGGCATCACGGTCATCCTCATCACCCACTATATGAATGAAGCGGCGCGCGCCGACCGGGTGATCGTGCTGAATCAGGGGTATCTCTGCATGAACGGGACGCCGTCCGAGGTATTCAGTCAGCCGGCGGCTCTCTGGCGGCTCGGACTCGACGTACCGCAGACGACGGAACTCCTCTACAAGCTGCGGCAGGCGGGCGTGAACGTTCCGCTCGACGTGTTCGACCCGGAGGAATGCGCGGCCGTGATAGAAGGTGCATTATGTCAACGATCGAACTGAAGGACGTCTCCTTCTCCTACAATAAAAACACGCAAAAGCCGGTGAAGGCGCTCGATCACGTTTCGCTCACGATCGACGGCGGCATCACCGGGCTGATCGGGCACACGGGCTCGGGCAAATCGACGCTCGTGCAGCTGCTGAACGGACTGCTGAAACCGGACGAGGGCGAAGTGCTGCTCGACGGCGTGAACATCTGGGCGGAGCCGAAAAAGATCCGCGAGGTGCGCTTCAAGGCGGGACTCGTCATGCAGTACCCGGAGTATCAGCTGTTCGCGGAGACGGTGCGGGAAGACATCGCGTTCGGCCCGAAGAATATGGGCATCGAGGGCGACGAGCTGACGGCGTGCGTCAAGGAGGCGGCGGTGTTCGCGGGGCTTCCGGCGGCGGTGCTCGACAAATCCCCGTTTGAATTATCCGGCGGACAGAAACGGCGGGTGGCGCTTGCGGGCGTGCTTGCCATGAAGCCGAAGATCCTCATTCTCGATGAACCGGCGGCGGGACTCGATCCGGCCGGACGGCGCGATATTCTCGGCGGGATCAAACGGTTCGCGGGCGAGAGCGGCACGACGGTCGTGATCGTCAGCCACAGTATGGAAGATATGGCGATGTACTGCGACAAACTCGTCGTCATGGCAAACGGGCGGATCCTCATGCACGAGCCGTGCGCCCGGATCTTCTCCGAAGGCGAAAAACTGACGGCGGTCGGTCTCGACGTGCCGATGATCACCCGGGCGGCCTACGCTCTCGGAGAGCGCGGGATCGACATCGGCCGGGACGTTTACACCGTAGACTACGCAGTCGAAAAACTGCTTCAATATCGGACGGCGCAGGACAGCCGCGATAAGGTAAAATAAGACAAGAAAAGAGAAACTATGAAAGCTGATATGACCCTCGGTCAGTACGTCGAGGGAGAATCCCTGATCCACCGGCTGGATCCGCGGATCAAGATCGTCACGGCGATCCTCTATATCGTGGCGATCTTTCTGGCGAAGAGCGTGACGGCGTTTCTGCTGCTCGTCGCCGTGACCGCGGTGCTGATCGGCCTCAGCGGACTGTCGATCAGGCTGCTCCTGCAGTCGATGAAGCCGCTCCTTTTGATCATTCTGTTCACGGCGGTGCTCAACATCTTCTGGATGACGGGCGAGAAACCGCTGTTCACGTTCTGGATCATCAAGGTGTACCCGGAGGGCGTGATCAACGCGGTGCTCATCATCGTGCGGATCGTACTCCTGATCATGACGACGACGGTGTTCCTGACGTACACGACCACGCCGCTCGCGCTGACGGACGCGCTGGAGGAACTGCTCAGTCCGCTCAAGAAACTGCACGTCCCGGTGCACGAATTTTCGATGATGATGACGATCGCGCTGCGTTTTATTCCGACGCTGATCGACGAAACCGAGAAGATTATCAACGCCCAGACGGCGCGCGGCGCGGATTTCAAGAGCGGCGGTATCGTGCGGCAGGCCAAAGCGATGGTGCCGATCCTGATCCCGCTTTTCGTCTCCGCCTTCCGACGCGCGGATGAGCTGGCGACCGCCATGGAATGCCGCTGCTACACGGGCGGAGAAGGCCGGACGCGGATGAATCGCCTGCACAGTACCCCGAAGGATTGGGCGGCGCTCTGCTTCGTGATTCTCGTCGGCGTCGCCGTCGTTCTGCTGAATCGGTTCTTCCCGATCTATTTGCTGAAACTATGAAATTACTGCTGAAAATTGCCTATATCGGCACGCATTACGCGGGGTATCAGGCGCAGCCGGATCTCCCGTCCGTGCAGGTCACGCTGACGGAGGCTGTGTCGCGCGCCTTCGGATTCCCGTGCACGGTGACGGGATGCAGCCGGACGGACGCGGGCGTTCATGCGCTCGGGTTCTGCGCCGCAGTCTCGCCGAAAGACCCGGATACGGCGGCTTCCGACTGGCTGAAAGTCCCGTGCGGCCGGGTACACCG
>JAZUKT010000316.1:0-3439 GCA_045643445.1 Eubacteriales bacterium | reverse complement strand
GTCAGAAACCTCCGCTCCCGCATCGACACATTCGGTATGCGCGTCCATGAAGCCTACGTTACCTCCGAAACCATCGACTGCAACCCCTTCGACTGGTAAGCCCGGAGTACGAAGGAGTACGCGGCCTTTTGGAAAAGGCCTGGCGAAAACTTCTGAATGGAATAGGTAAAACAAAGTAAAAATGAAAGCGTTAGGACTGTGCCGTTTGATCGGTGTCCTAACGCTTTTTTGTTCTGTTGCGGACGAGTGTCCTCTTCGGCGGATGAATTGCAGAGATTTAATACCTAAATCACCGCTTCTCTCTCTGGCGTGGGTTTTCAGGGTCTCGGCGGCCCCTGAAAACCGCTGAAACGCTCTTCTGAGGCTCTGAAACGCCTTTGTTTCAGGGATTGAACCTTGTCAACCCATCCTCCATTAAAGTTCTTGCCAGGCTTCTTTCAAGAAGCCGCGTTCCTCTTTTCCAAAAGGCCGCGTCCCCTTATTCCGCTAATTTTTCCCGCAGATACTGCCCCGTGTAGGAACCATCGACTTTGGCGACTTCTTCGGGCGTGCCGGTTGCGACGACCGTACCGCCGCCGTCACCGCCTTCGGGACCCATATCAATGATATAGTCGGCGCATTTGATCACGTCGAGGTTGTGCTCGATGACGACGACCGTGTTTCCCGCATCCGTCAGCGTCTGCAGGATCCCGATCAGCCGCTCCACGTCCGCCGAATGCAGACCCGTCGTCGGCTCGTCGAGCACGTACAGCGTCCGCCCGGTCGCCCGTTTCGACAGCTCCGTCGCCAGCTTTACGCGCTGCGCTTCGCCGCCAGACAGCGTCGTCGACGACTGCCCGATCTTGATATATCCGAGCCCGACGTCCGCGAGCGTCTTCAGCCGGTTCCCGATCCGCGGAATGTCCCGGAAGAATTCCACTCCTTCGTCCACCGTCATGTCCAGCACGTCCGCGATGTTCTTTTCCTTATATTTCACCTCAAGCGTTTCCCGGTTGTACCGCTTGCCCCGGCAGACGTCGCAGGTCACGTACACGTCCGGGAGAAAGTGCATCTCGATCTTCTTCACACCGTCGCCCTCGCACGCCTCACAGCGCCCGCCGCGCACGTTGAAGGAGAATCGCCCCGGCCCGTATCCGCGCATTTTCGCACCCGGCGTGGACGCAAACAGCGTGCGGATATCGCTGACCAGCCCCGTGTACGTCGCCGGATCCGACCGCGGCTGCCGCCCGATCGGACTCTGGTCGATGGCGATCACCTTGTCGAGCGCTTCCACGCCTTCGATGCGGTCGTGGTCGCCGGGGATCGTGTTGGCGCGGTTCAGCTCGTGCGCCAGCGTCCGGTAGAGGATCCCGTTCACCAGAGAAGATTTGCCCGAGCCGGATACGCCCGTCACGCAGACGAAGCACCCGACCGGGAACGACACGCGGATGTTTTTGAGATTGTGCTCCCGCGCGCCGACTACGGTGATCATACGCCCGTCACCGCCGCGCCGCACGTTCGGAACCGCGATCTTCCGCCGCCCCGCCAAAAAATCCCCCGTGACGGATTTTTTGTTTTTCGCCACTTCCTTCGGCGTTCCGGCCGCCACGACTTCTCCGCCGTGAACGCCCGCGCCCGGTCCGATGTCGATGATATAATCCGCCTCGCGCATCGTTTCCTCGTCATGCTCGACGACGATGACCGTATTGCCGAGGTCGCGCAGTTTCTTGAGTGTGCGGATCAGTTTGCCGTTATCCCGCTGATGCAGGCCGATCGAAGGCTCGTCGAGGATATAGAGCACCCCCGCGAGCGAGGAGCCGATCTGCGTCGCCAGCCGGATGCGCTGCGCTTCGCCGCCCGACAGCGTCGCCGATTTGCGGGTGAGCGTCAGATAGTCGAGTCCGACCGACACGAGGAAGCCGAGCCGGCTTTTCAGTTCCTTCACGATGCCGCGGGCGATGAGCGCCTCCGTCTCCGTGAGCGTCAGCGCTTCCGTGAAGGCGAGCGAATCCCGCACGGAAAGCGCACAGAATTCGTGAATATTCTTCCCGCCGACCGTCACGGAAAGCGCCGCTTCGTTCAGCTTCGCTCCATGGCAGGTCGGACAGTCGTGTTCCGTCATGAACTGCTCGTAGTATTCGTGATCCCAGCCGCCCGGCTCCGCACGCTTCTCGATGATTTTGAGCAGTCCTTCAAACGGCACCGTCTGCACCTGATGCCGCGCGCCGAACGCCCGCTCGATCGTGTAAAGTTCGGGCGAACCGTACAGGAGCGTGTCGATCGCTTCCGGCGGAAAATCCGAGAGCGGCGTGTCGAGCGTAACGCCGTATTTTTCGAGCGCCGCCAGCACGAGCGGTCCGTTCCAGCTGTCGTCCGTAAGCGATTTGAAGCCGTTCACCGCGATACCGCCCTCGCCGAGAGACAGCGATTTGTCCGGCAGGATCTTGCGCGCATCGACCGAGAGCAGGACACCAAGGCCGGAGCAGGTCGGACACGCGCCGAACGGATTGTTGAACGAGAACATCCGCGGCTCCAGTTCGCTGAAACTGATCCCGTGCTCCGGGCAGGCGTAATTCGTCGAATATTCGGATTCCTTCGCCTCGCCGCCGTCCCGCGGTACCGTCGAGATGATCACCGTGCCGTCCGATTCCCGAAGCGCACATTCCACCGAATCCGTCAGACGGCTGCGGAGATCCGCCTTCATCACAAGCCGGTCGATCACCAGCTCCACCGTGTGCCGGAGATTCTTGTCCAGTTCGATTTCTTCCGTCAGATCGTACACGATCCCGTCGATCCGGGCGCGGACGTAGCCGTTTTTCTTCGCGTCGGCAAGCACTTTTTCCTGCCGCCCCTTTTTCGCCCGCACGACCGGCGCAAGCACCATGAACCGCTCGCCTTCCGGCATCTGCATGATCGAATCAAGGATCACGTCCGTCGACATCTGCCGGATCTCCCGTCCGCAGACCGGGCAGTGAGGCACGCCGACCCGCGCGTATAACAGACGCAGATAGTCGTATATCTCCGTCACCGTCCCGACCGTCGAACGCGGGTTCTTCGACGTCGTTTTCTGGTCGATCGAGATCGCCGGCGATAACCCCTCGATCGAGTCAACGTCCGGCTTGTCAAGTTGACCGATGAACATCCGCGCATAGGACGACAGCGATTCCACAAACCGCCGGTGACCTTCCGCATATATCGTGTCGAACGCAAGCGACGACTTGCCTGACCCCGATAACCCCGTGAAGACCACTAACTTGTCCCGCGGTACCTTCACCGTTACATTTTTTAAGTTATTCTCGCGCGCACCGCGCACTTCAATGAATTCTGGCATAATCTAAATCCTTTATGGGAGGAATACGCGGCTTCTTGAAAGAAGCCTGGCAAGAACTTTTATGGAGGGTGGAAAAGGTTGCGTTCGTGCAGCCCCCGAAATATTGGCGTTTCAGAGCCTCAGAAGAGC
>JAZUKT010000315.1:0-4412 GCA_045643445.1 Eubacteriales bacterium | reverse complement strand
GCGGAGACCGCCCATCAGCTGGAACACGGTGTCGGCAAGCGGTCCCTTGTACGGTACGCGGCCTTCGACGCCTTCCGGAACGAGCTTGCGCGCGCCTTCCTGGAAGTAACGGTCCTTCGAGCCCTTTTCCATGGCTGCGAGGGAACCCATGCCGCGGTAGACCTTGAACTGTCTGCCCTGATAGATTTCGGTATCTCCGGGGGATTCTTCGCATCCCGCGAGCAGCGAGCCGACCATGATGACGTCAGCGCCGGCTGCGATAGCCTTCGGCAGGTCGCCGGAATATTTGATACCGCCGTCCGCGATGACCGGGATCCCGGCCTTCTCAGCTTCGGAATATGCGTTCATGATCGCCGTGGTCTGCGGCACGCCGATGCCGGCCACCACGCGCGTCGTGCAGATGGAGCCCGGGCCGATACCGACCTTGATGGCGTCTGCACCAGCCGCGATGAGATCGTGCGCCGCTTCCGCCGTTGCGATATTACCGGCGATCAGCTGGCAGTCCGGATAAGCGTTCTTGACTTTATCAATGCAATTGAGAATATTCTGGGAATGGCCGTGCGCCGAGTCGAGAACGAGCACGTCCGCGCCTGCCGCGATGAGAGCACCCGCACGATCGGTCACGTCCTTCGTTACGCCGATCGCCGCGCCGCAGAGCAGTCTGCCCTTTTCGTCCTTCGCGCCGTTCGGATAACGGTCGGCCTTTTCAATATCCTTGATGGTGATGAGGCCGCGGAGTTTATAATCCTTATCAACGATCGGGAGCTTCTCGATCTTATGGTGACGCAGGATCTCTCTCGCCTGTTCAAGCGTCGTTCCGACCGGGACGGTGATAAGGTTTTCCTTCGTCATCACGCCGTCGATCGGCACGTTGAAATCGCTCATGAACCGCAGGTCACGGTTCGTGATGATACCGACGAGCACGCCGTTATCGTCGCAGATCGGCACGCCGGAGATCTTGTATTTGCCCATCAGCTCGTCAGCTTCGTAGACGTAGTTATTCGGATGAAGGAAGAAAGGATCGGTGATAACGCCGTTTTCACTTCTCTTGACGCGCTCCACCTGGTCGCACTGCTGCTCGATCGTCATGTTCTTGTGAATGATGCCGATGCCGCCTTCTCTCGCCATGGCGATCGCCATCGCGCTCTCGGTCACCGTATCCATGGCCGCGCTCATCAGCGGAATGTTCAGGGTGATCTTCTTCGTCAGTTTCGTCTGCAGCGACACCGTGCTCGGCAGAACCTCGCTCTTCGCGGGAATCAGCAGTACATCGTCAAATGTCAGGCCCTCATACATGATCTTGTTTTCCATGATTTTTCCCATTCCCTTTCTTCATATCCATCCGTGTTCGTTTTCAGCTGAAATCCCCACAGAACTTCTATGTATTTGTTAGATTATAACGGATTATTCCCCGCTTGTCAAGAGATAAAAAGCGACAAACTTTGATTCTTTTTCGGGCGCGTTTCTTCTCCTTTTCACGAGCGGTACGAAAACCCCGGCCGCCGTTTCGTTTTTCCTGCCGCAATCTCCGATTTTTATCGGGGAAAATACCGAAAAGGGCTTGATTTTATCGCTTTATTACGATATAATAGTACAAACGACAGTTATGCGTCAGATGCCGTTTCCCGGCGCGGCGCGTGGCTGATTCTGATGATTCAGAGGAGGATTTCCCCATGGCATTACCGGTAGCAGTACAGGTATACTCCATTCGTGACGTTGCTCACGACAACCTCGCCGACACCCTCGGCAAAATCAAGGCGATGGGTTACGACGGTGTTGAATTCGCCGGTTTATACGGCTACACCCCCGATTATATCAAAGGACTCTGCGACGGTCTCGGCCTCGTTCCGATCTCCGCTCACGTGCCGCTCGACGATATGATCAAGGATCCCGACAAGACGCTCGCTGATTACGCCGCGATCGGCTGCAAGTTCGTGGTCGTTCCCTACGTCACCGAAGAACGCCGTCCCGGTTCCGAAAAGTTCTTTGAAACCATCGACGAAATCGCCAAGATCGGCGAGATCGCTCAGAAATACGGTCTGACCCTGCTCTACCACAACCACGATTTCGAATTCAGAAAAGTGGACGGCAAGTACGGCCTCGACATCATCTACGAAAAGGTTCCGGCCAAGTATCTCCAGACCGAACTCGACACCTGCTGGGTCAACGTCGGCGGCGAAAATCCGGCTGACTTCGTGAAGAAGTACACCGGCCGCGCTCCCGTTGTCCATCTCAAGGACTTCCACATGAGCGGCAAGCTCCCGAAGCATCTCTACGCCCTCATCGGTCTTGACGAAGACGAAAAGAACGACGAACCTTCCACGTTCGAATTCCGTCCCGTCGGTCACGGTATGCAGGACATCCCCGCGATCCTCGACGCCTCCGTTGCTGCCGGCGCTGAATGGGTCGTCGTTGAACAGGACGAACCGTCCATGGGTCTCTCCCGGATGGATTCCGTCATGCTCAGCCGCTCCTACCTCAAGTCCCTCGGCTGGTAAGCCATATCAATCCGTAAGAGTTCCGATACCCCGTATCGGTTTACATCTTAAACCAGACAAATTATAGAAAGGCGGACAAAAACTATGTCAGACGCAGTTCTCAGCCAGTTCAAACCCACGACGCTCGAAGAAAAGAAAGCCGAAGGACGCAAGCTCCGCATCGGTATCATCGGTACCGGTTGGATCGCTGAATCCCACATCCAGAGCTACAAGAGACAGCCCGACGTTGAAGTCGTTGCTGCTGCTGACCTTATCCCCGGTAAGGCAGAAAAGTTCATGGAAAGATTCGAGGTTCCGGGCGTTCATTTCTATCCTTCTCACAAGGAAATGATCGACAACGAAGAACTCGACGCCGTTTCCGTTTGCACCTACAACACCCAGCACGCTGCTCCGACCATCTACGCCCTTGAACACGGTATTCCGGTTCTGCTCGAAAAGCCCTTCACCGTTACCCTTGAAGAAGCTGAAGAGATCTGCAGAGTCGAAAAGAAGACCGGCAAGTTCGTTTCCGTCGGCTTCCAGCCCAGATTCGACGCCAATATGCAGATGATCAAGAAGATCGTTGAATCCGGCATGCTCGGCAAGATCTACTACATCCAGACCGGCGGCGGCCGTCGTCGCGGTATCCCGGGATCCACGTTCATCGAAAAGAAGACTGCCGGTATCGGCGCTCTCGGTGACATCGGATGCTACTCCCTCGATATGGTCCTGAACGCCATCGGCTATCCGAAGCCGCTGACCGTTTCCGGCTACACCTCCAACTACTTCGGCAAGAGCCCCGTTTACAACGAAGACGACGACCAGCGCTTCGACGTTGATGACTTCGCTGCTGCGTTCATCCGTCTCGAAGGCGACATCATCCTCGACTTCCGTATCGCTTGGGCTATGCACGTTGACACCCCCGGTGACACCATCATCTTCGGTACCGAAGGCGCTCTCCGTATTCCTTCCACCAACTGCTGGAACGGCTCCGTCGGCGGCCCGATGACCATTTACCACGACGTCTGCAACGCTCTCACCGAGACCACTGTTCCGATTCTCCAGAGCAGCGGTTCGAGCGGCCTCTTCGACAAGAAGATCCGTTCTTTCCTCGACGCTGTCAAGACGAACGGTCCGGCTCCTGTTCCGACCTCCCAGATCCTCTACAACCAGGCCATCATCGACGGTATCAACCGTTCTGCTGAATGCGGCCACGAAGTTGAGATCAAGATCGCTGAGATCTAAGTCCCGTCTCCTTTTCCCGGCAGATTCGTTTCCCGTTTCTGCCGGGATTTTTTTCGTTTTGTCTTGAATCGGCTCGGGCATTATGGTATAATGTTTTTATATAGATTGAACAATATCTCACGAAAAGGAAAATCCGTCATGATTCACGATATCGTTGTTGATTCCCGCAGCTGCCGCAGTTTTGATGAATCGAAGCCGATCGGTAAAGAAGATCTGCTCGATCTGATCGACACCGCCCGGCTCTGCCCCAGCGCCTCCAACCGTCAGCCGCTCAAATACCGGCTCGTCTATGAAAAAGAGGAAGTCGAAGATCTGCTCACGCTCACGAAATGGGCAGGACTCCTCCCCGACGTCAAGCTTCCGCCGGACGGACATCATCCGACCGCGTTTCTCGTCGTCTGCTGCGACACTGCCGTCACCGAAGACGTAAACAGCGTTCGATTCGACGCCGGTATCGTCTCGCAGACCATGATGCTCCAGGCGACTGAAGTCGGATTCGGCGGCGGCATCATCGGCGCGTTCGATCCCGTCGAGGTCTCCCGCCATCTGCTGATCCCGAAAAAGATCAAGCCGGTCATCCTGCTTGCGTTCGGCGTCCCGGATGAAATGATCATGATCTGCAATCCCGACAAGAACGGCAGCACGGCTTATTTCCGCGACAAGGCCAACGTACATTTCGTACCGAAGCGC
>JAZUKT010000314.1:0-8911 GCA_045643445.1 Eubacteriales bacterium | reverse complement strand
ACTTTATCGCCATGCTGGCAGCCGTAGAGGGCGCCGACAGCGATGAAGTCCGGGCAGCGGCCGAGGCAGCGACGGCAGACTACACGGAAACGGCCGTCGGCGCACGGGAGCGGATCATCTCGGTGCTCGAGGTCATGTATTACGCCTACCGTTCCGCCCAGTACAGCAAGAGCGCCGCCGGGATCCTCGCGCGGTGCAAGGGAAACGAATAAGTCATCCACAAAACATCACATAGGAGGAAACCAATATGCTTAATTTCTTGTTCGGAAGCACGCTTTCGTCGTGCATCACGATCGCGGCAATCGTCGTCGTGATCCTTTTGATCGCCGGTTATCTGAAGGCGCCGCCGGATACCGCCTACATCATCTCGGGTCTCGGCAAAAAGCGGATCCTGATCGGTAAGGCCGGATGGCGCGTGCCGTTCTTCGAGCGCGTCGATAAACTCTCCCTGCGCGTCATGCAGGTGGACGTCAAGACGAGCGAGGCCGTACCGACGAATGAATTCATCAACGTATCGGTAGACGGCGTGGCGAACGTCAAGGTCAGCTCAAATCCCGAACTCCTGAAGCGCGCCGCCGAAACGCTCCTCGGCATGAAGCAGAGCGAACTCGTCACCCTCGTCACGCAGGTGCTCGAAGGTAATATGCGTGAGATCGTCGGCTCGGTCGGTCTGAAGGAAATGGTGCAGGACCGTCAGGGCGTGGCGAAAAAGATTACCGAGAACGTCGTCCCGGATATGGAGAAACTCGGTATCGAAGTCGTAAACTTCAACATTCAGAACTTCAAGGACGCGGCCGGAACCATTGAGAATATGGGTATCGACAACGTCGAGCAGATCCGCAAGAACGCGCAGATCGCCAAGGCGAACGCCCAGCGCGACATCGCGATCGCAACGGCCAACGCTCAGCAGGAATCGAACGCCGTGCGCGTCGAAGCCGAAAAGCTCATCGCGGAACAGGACGCCGCCCTCAGTATGCAGCAGTCCGAGATGAAGGCGATGGCGGACAACAAGCGCGCCGAAGCGGACGCCGCCTACGGCATCCAGCAGGAAGCGCAGCGTAAGACGATCGAAGTCACCCGCGCAAACGCCGATATCGCACGCCGCGAAAAGGAAGCGGAACTGGCCGAGAAGGAGATCGCGCTGCAGGAAAGAAAACTTGACGCCGAGATCCGCAAGCAGGCCGACGCCATGAAGTACAAGGCCGAAAAGGAAGCCGAAGCCGATCTGATCCGCCGTCAGCGCGACGCGGAAGCCAAGAAGTACGAGGCGATCCAGATCGCGGAAGCGAGAAAGGCCGAAGCCGAGGCAGCCCGCTTCGCTATGGAGCAGGAGGCCGAAGGTATCCGCAGCAAGGGCCTTGCCGAAGCCGAAGCGTTCGAGGAGAAGGCCGAAGCGCAGAAGAAGATGGGCGAAGCGTCCATCCTCGAAATGTATTTGCAGGCGCTGCCTGAAGTGGTGCTGAACGCCGCCGCTCCTCTCGCAAAGACCGACAAGATCGTTATGTACGGCGACGGAAACGCAACGAAGGTCGTGAAGGACGTGATGGCCTCCGCCAACCAGATCATGGAGGGCATGAAGGAATCGACCGGCATCGACCTCCAGAGCCTCATCGCCGAGATCGTCGGCGGGAAGACCGCTGTTGCCTCTGTCGCACCGGCTGATACGGTTGCCGGGATCGCGGCAGACAACGAATAACCCCCGATAAAATCAGTCGCCCGGTCAATCTGAAAAGGTTGATCGGGCGATTTGGTGTTTGTGCAGAAATATAATTCTACTTTTCTTCTTTGCGAGAAGAAAAGTAGCAAAAGAAGGACGCGTCTCAGTCCTGAGTGTTTCGAGTTCTGCGGAACTCGACAAGGGACGCTGTCCCTTGACCCTGCGAGCTTTTGAAAAAGCGCGACTAAAACTTTTCGCAGACAACGTGCAGTTTAAGTCTGACGCTCTGCTGTATACCTTGTCCATCCAACCCATCCATAAAAGTTTTCGCCAGGCCTTTTCCAAAAGGCCGCGTTCTCTTCGCGTTCTCCTCGCGTCTCCCCTCGTCCCTTACAGAACGGCTACGAGGATCCCCGCCACTACGATGAGGGCGCAGAAGAGGCGGTAGCCGGTGTGCTTTTCCTTGAAGGCGATCCGGCCGAAGAGGATCGAGAACAGGACGGAAGACTGTTTGATGAGCGTCATGACGGTGACCTTGCTCGCGGGATCGGCGTTGGCGATGAAGAGTGCGCGGTCACCGATAATGAAGACGAGGCCAAGCAGGGGGATCCAGTAGTTGGTGGAGAGTGCCTTCCACTCGATCTTCCGCTTCTTCGTGAGAAGGTAGACGAAATAGAGCAGGGTGAGGAAGAGCATATACCAGAACTGGAGCTGCGGCGTCGTCATTTCGCGGAGGTAGATCTTGTCGAGGATGCCGGAGACCGCATTGAGGATGCAGGAGATCATCGTCAGAACGATGGCGATCGGCGCGGTGCGTTTTTCGGTGCGTTCGCGTCTGACGTTGACGAGCAGCAGACCGGCGATGATGATGGCAATCCCGACGTACTGCCGGACGCCGATGGTCTCGTGCAGCAGAAGCACGCTGAGCCCGAGTGCGAAGAGCATCCGCGACAGATCGAGCACGCTGTACAGACTGATGTCGATTTTTTCAATGGCGTGGAAGGCGCAGATCCAGGCGACGAAAATGATGAAGGACTTTCCGAAGATCATGAGGTACTGGATCGGGGAGAGCGCGAAAATATCGCGTGCGAAGGGGATTTGCAGAACGAAAGCGACAAGGGTATAGAAGAAGAGAACCTCTTCGATACTGCTCTTCGCCATCGCTTTCTTTTTGATTCCTTCGCGCAGTCCCTTGATGAACGCGTAAAGCAGAACACACAATGCCCAGGTACCCATAACGCCGCTCCTGTTACTCGAATAATGATACGCAACCAGAAAATGATTATATCACAGATGCGCGTGCCTGACAAGAGACAAAATAGACAGTATTCCGCCCGTTTCCGAACGATATCTTCACGGGTTTGGCGTTTTTTCTCCCCGGCGGAGAAAAAGGCGAAGATGAGAGGGAAACGGGTTGATTTATGGAAATTGTGTGCTATAATGGAGACAGAAAAAGAAATCCGACGAAATCGGGGAGAAAAGCTGCCGCGGTTTTCTCGCCGTCTGCTTTGTGGAATGAGGTGACTGTGTGAGAGGAACCAATACGTGGAGTTACCGGCCGTATCGGATGCCGATCGACGTGGCGGGGGAGCCTTATATCTGCCGCGTCGTGCCGAGCGAAAACGCCATTCATTTCGAGTGGCTCGGCGAAAAGAACGATTATCGGGTGTACTGCCGTGTGCGCGAGACGGGTGAATATTCCCTTGTCGGCGAGACGGACGGTACAGAATTTGACATTACGGGACTTGAAACGGAGACGGATTACGAATTTTTCGTTTCCTATGGGGAGAACAGGAGCCGCATCCGGCTGGCGCGTACCGGGTTCGTCGTCGGTACGGTGATCAATTACCTGCACCCCGACGACAAGGCGTATACGTTTTCCGGCCGGTATCTGGCGTCGCCCTCTCTGCTGAGGCTGCCGGACGGCGCGCTTCTTGCTTCCATGGATATATTCGAATGGCGGACGGCGCAGGATTTTACGCTCGTTTTCCGCTCGGAGGATAACGGCGCGACGTGGCACTATGCGTGCGAACTGATTCCGTGCTTCTGGGGCAAGCTGTTTCTGCATCGCGGCGTCGTGTATATGCTTTCCGTTGACGCCGAGTACGGCAGTCTCCTGATCGGGAAATCCACGGACGGCGGACGCAGCTTCTCGGCGCCGGTCGCGCTTCTGCGCGGATGCAACGGCCGGGAGGGTTACGATAACAGAAATTTTCACCCCGGCGTTCATAAGAGTCCGCAGAATATTCTCATCTATAACGGCAGACTGTACGAGTCTCTTGAATGGTATAACGGCTCTCACAACGCCATGGTCATGTCCATTGATGTTGATCTTGACCCCATGGTGCCGGAAAACTGGCATTTCACCGGACCGGCGCGGTATTCGGGAGATTGGCCGGGTACGGCGACGGGCGACTGCGACACGATGGAAGGGACGCTGTGCGTGGCGCCGGACGGAAAGCTGTACAACGTTATGCGCTACATCATCTATAACGGTGAGCCGAAGTACGGACTGACGCTCGCTTATCGGGTGAATACGGAGGATCCGGACGCGCCGCTTGAATTTTCACACGTGATCCGCATGAACTGCAACAACTCGAAATTCATGATCAAATACGATGAGGTGAGCAGACGCTATTATACGATCGCATCGGAAATTTACGACGAAAATCTCATTCACGCGCGTAACGTGCTCACGCTGTTCGTGTCTGACGATATGGAACACTGGACGGTGCTCAAACGGCTGTACGATTTCCGCCATGAGGACTCGAAGAAGGTCGGATTGCAGTATGTGGACTACTGCTTCGAAGGAGACGATATAATTTTCGTCTGCCGCACGGCGATGAACGGCGCGCATTCGTACCATGACTCAAATTACAGCACCTTCCACACGGTCAAAAACTTCCGCAGCCTCGTCCCGGAGGAATGAGGATTCCCCCGATACGGCGAACCGCGGAAAACAAAAACATACGAAAAAACAAAAAGCGGAAAGGAACCGGATATGAAACGATATATCATCACCGATTACGGCGTGAAGGCCGACTGCGCCGATTTGCAGACGGAGGCGATCCAGAAGGTGTTCGATCTCTGCCGTGAGGAGGGCGGCACCGTCGTGATCCCGAAGGGGACTTTCCGCGTCGGCGGACTCCGGATGTGGTCGGATACGACGCTGTACCTCGAGAAGGGCGCGCGGCTCGTCGGCTCGGATATCTGTGAAGACTACGAAGTCTTCGACGTGCCGGACGGCGTGCCGCTCCGTACCGATATGGAAATGATCACGCAGTACTACGAGAACCGGCCGTGGAAGGAATACCGCCGTGCCATTCTCTCCGTGTACGGCGGAAAGAATATCAAGATTATCGGCGAGCCCGGCTCTCTGATCGACGGCGACGACTGCACCGATCCGCACGGGGAAGAGGGCTACCGCGGCCCGCACGGCATTTTCATCACGAACGTCGAGCATCTGACGCTTGAAGGCTACACGATCAAAAACTGCGGCAACTTCATGCACCAGATCGACAACTGCCGGGATCTGACCGTGCGGAATCTCACCTGCGAGGGCGGCTCCGACGGCATCCATCTGCACTGCTGCGTGCATACGCTGATCGAGGACTGCATTTTCCACACGGGAGACGACTGCATCGCCGGGATCAACATGGAAGACCTCACCGTCCGCCGGTGCGATCTGAATACGTCCTGCCACGTCTTCCGGATCGGCGGCTGCCATCTCCATATCGAGGACTGCCGTATGTGGGGCCCGGGCATTTTTCCGCACCGCATGACGGTCGTGCAGAACCGCGGAACGGATCTCGTGCGCGATAAAGCGAATACGCTTCCGCAGGAATGCGGGCGGCACAATCTGATGGCGGTCTGCCTGCATTTTGCGAGCACGAACTACCCGAATCCCGAGCCGTATCACGACGTCGTTTTCAAAAACTGCGTGATCGAGGGCGCCGACCGGTTCCTCGAATACCGCGCGGATCGCGGACCGCTGGAATCCGGAACGCACCTCACCGAACTGACGCTCGAGAACGTTACGTTCACGGGGCTGGCCACACCGTCCGTCGTAGCCGCATCGGCCGAAGAACCGCTCACGATCCGGCTGAAGAACGTCTCGGTCTCGTTCCGTGAAGGCGCGGAGCCCGTCGGCCTCTTCGACGGCAAGGATCCGAACACGACGATCGTGACGGAATAATCCCGAATAAATCAAAAGGATGAAGCAGCGATGCCTCATCCTTTTTTCGTTATTCAGCTGATTCTCGGCTTCTGTGCCGGCACGATCCACTCGGACAGCTCACGCGGCCGGGAGGAAGGTGCGCGGGATTTGGGCGCTCCGCCGACTTCCGTCATCAACTCCGTCGGGAGCAGGTAGAAGGTGTCGCCGTCGGACAGAGGCGCGAGATAGGCGGGCGTATGACTGCTGTAGGGCACGTACGATTTGTCGGTTTGCGAGCAGACACCGAAATCCGCTCCCTTGCGCCCGGCGAAGAGATTCCCGGACAGGCGCGGCATACTCTCCTTTCCGTCCGCGGTCAAAAGATCGGAGCAGATGTGGATGAGCAGATCCTTCGAGTCGATGAAGCGGTTGTCCCGGATCACGAAATTCTCGACGCGGTTCGTGTGATTCCAGCTTTTGATCGCTGCGCCGCGTCCGAGTTTGCCGCGCTGTTCGCAGAATCCCGTGCCTGCGTACCAGATATGGTTGTCCTCGATCGTAAAGTTTGCGATGCGGCTCGGGTTGGTTTCGGTACCGCTGCCGAGGAAGTATTCAATGCCGTAATTGCAGTATTCGATGACGTTGTGCGCGTAGGTGACGTTCGTCTGATTAACGACGCGGTCTTTCGTAATGTCGCCGGCGTCGAGTTCGTACTGGTTCGTGACACCCGCGTCGTAGATCTGATAAATGTAGCAGTTTTCGACGGTGTAGTTTTCGCACGAGCACCAGACCTCGATCGCGTTGCCGAAGCGGACGGTTTCGTTGCCCTCGACGTACTGGATGCCGCCGCCGATCCAGCCGAATTCGCAGTTCTGCACGGTCAGATCGTTGGCAGAGACTGCGCCGACGCCGTGACAGCCGCCGTATTTGACGCACAGATTGTCGATCGTCACGTTATCGCATTGAGCGCGGATCACGTGGTGCGCGACGTTGAACTCGATGGAGGAGAAACGCTGACCGGGATTGTGGACGCTTTTCAGGTAGACCTTGTGATCGCGGTCGTCGTGCCACATCTCGAGATCGTAGCGCAGATCGTGGTAATCGTTGAACGGAGTGCCCCACGTCATGTTGATGCAGTTTCCGCTGTGGCGGCTCTGCGTGACGGTGGCCTCGTCGTCGCCGGCTTTCAGCACCACCTTGATGGCGTGACGGTTCCCGCCGTCGAAAACGAGTGTGCCGACGTCCTCGCGGAAGACGGTCTCATACACCCATACGGTGGGGTCGTCCGGCGTCTGCGTCCATTTGGCGGGATCCGCACCGTCCTCGGGCGAGGCGCAGAGGATCGGCTTCGGCCCTTCACCGTAGGCGGAATAGACCGTGTTCGGCCGGGCGTTCAGCTGTCCGCGGAAGAGGCCGCCGCGCTCGAAGAGGACTGCCGAGCCGATCGGTGCAGCGGACGCCTTTCGCAGCGTGGCCCACGCCGTCTCGGGAGTCAGACCGTCGTTTTCGTCGCTGCCGCTGTTCGAGATGTAGTAGCACGTCCGCTCGCCCACGTCCATGCTCGGTGTGGCGCGAATGGCGGCGATCCGTTCGTCGGTTTCGGCACGCCATGCGGCAACGGTCGCGGCGTCGACTTCCGGGAGCGCGGTCAGCGCAGGCTCGGCGGGTTCAGCGGACGAAGCGGATTCAATGTCAGTTTCGGATTCGGTCTCGGTTTCCGCTGCGGTTTCGGATTCGGGCACGGGCTCGACAACGGCCGGCGCACAGGAAACGCAGAGCAGCAGCGCGAGAAACAGAGAAACGATACGGATCAGGCGGCGAGTGTTCACGGTAATCATCCTTTCTCGTTGTTGAGGTATGGGAGAACAAGGGGAACGCGGCCTTTTGAAAAAGGCCTGGCGAAAACTTTATGGATGGTATGGGTTGACAAGGTATACAGCAGAGCGTCAGATTTAAACTGCACGTTGTCACACATAAGTTTTGAGTCAAGGGACAGCGTCCCTTGTCGAGTTCCGCAGAACTCGAAACACCCAGGACGTCAAAAAAGTTCCTCTTTTTGCTTCTTTTTCTCCTCACTAAAGGAGAAAAAGAAGAACATACATTTTCAGCGTCCCTTGCTCGGTTGATCAGAACAGATCGAGCATCGCGTCGAGGTAGATCGCCTCCCGGACGCGCAGCTGATACGCGGGCTTCGTCATATAGTACAGCAGGAATTCGAGGATCACGGCGCTCCCGAGCCCGCGTCCCTCGATTTTGAATTGCGAGTAGCCGCGCGGCAGGTAGTGCTCCCGTATGTCGTCGATCCCGATAAAGGCCGGATTCTCCATCGCCCGTGAGAAGCGGTAGCCTTCGTTTCCGCCCGGCGCACGGCATCGGCAGTCGAATCCGTCCTCGCCGAGATTTTTCCGGCTGACTGCCTCGTAGCAGGCTTTTCTGTCCCGGCAGCCGATGAAGCAGCACTCGTTGCATAAGAATTCCACCTTGTCTCTGAGCGGATCGGGAAGCGCGTCCCACTTGTCAAAAGCCTTGTTCAGGCGGAAATCCGGCACGATATAGTCAAATTCCGGCCGCTCCGCCTCCGCGAGAAAATCGCCGAAATCAGTCAGCACCTTCGTGGTGGAGGAGACGAAATAAAATCCGGGATACGTCCGCCGCAGGTAGTCGAGCAGGAGATCCGAATGCACGATGACGCCGCTCGGAACGGAGCCGCCCGACTCAAACAGCGCGCAGAGAGCGTTGCAGGCTCTGTCCGCAAGATGCTCCGGCCGCAGCAGGGAATTGCTGAACGTCAGCCGCGCGGAGATGCCGTATTCACGCATCAAAGCCAAAGCTTCCTGCGGATCGTTGTCTCCGAACCCGACACGGCCGCCGCCCCAGATGCAGTCCGCCGGCGCTCCGTAGACCGAGCCGATGTCGCACCAATCGTAAAAGTATTCCCGATGCTCCCGCCAAAGGGGCAGGAAAACCCGATACAGGTCGTAGAATTCAAAAAGACCGGGCAGATGATAATGTGCCGTCATGGATGTTCACCTCGTTTTGCCACTATCATACGACAAAAAAACCGTTTCGTAAATCACAAATTTGTTTTTCCGAGATGG
>JAZUKT010000313.1:0-7725 GCA_045643445.1 Eubacteriales bacterium | reverse complement strand
CCTTGCCGTCCTGCACGTAGGAACCGGCGATGATACCGACGTTCGGCACCTTGATCGTCTGACGGACTTCGCTGTGGCCGAGCAGGACTTCCTTGTACTCGGGCGCGAGCATGCCCTTCATGGCGGCGGTGATCTCTTCGATGCACTCGTAGATGATGCGGTACGTGCGGATATCAACGTTCTGCTTTTCGGCGGAGTCGAGCGCGCTCTTGTCCGGGCGAACGTTGAAGCCGACGATGATGGCGTTGGACGCGGCTGCGAACATAACGTCGGATTCGGTGATGCCGCCGACTGCCGAGTGGATGACACGCACCTTGACTTCGTCCGTCGAGATCTTCTCGAGCGAGGACTTGACGGCTTCCGCGGATCCGCCGACGTCTGCCTTGACGATGATATTGAGTTCCTGAACACCTGCCGCGATCTGGCTGAACAAATCGTCGAGGCTGACCTTCGCATTCAGCTTGAACTGCTCTTCCTTTGCCTTTTCACGGCGCTGATCGGCCAGCGTACGGGCCATGCGTTCGTCCTCGACGGCGTTGAATTCGTCGCCTGCCACCGGGACTTCGGAGAGACCGATGATCTCAACCGGCACGGACGGACCTGCCTCCTTGAGAAGCTGACCCTTGTCGTTGGTCATGGCGCGGACACGGCCGACGGACGTACCGGCAATGACGATATCGCCGTCACGCAGCGTACCATCCTGCACGAGCACCGTTGCAACGGCGCCGCGGCCCTTGTCGAGCTTCGCCTCGATGACGACGCCCTTCGCGCGCTTGTTCGGATTGGCTTTGTATTCTTTCACATCCGCGATCAGAAGGATATCTTCGAGCAGCTGCGGGATACCCATCTTCGTGAGCGCGGATACCGGCACGCACATCACGTCGCCGCCCCATTCTTCCGGGACGAGATCGTATTTCGTGAGCGCGGTCATGACCTGCTCCGCGTTGGCGTGCGGCTTATCCATCTTATTGATGGCGACGATGATGTCAACGCCCGCCGCCTTCGCGTGGTTGATCGCTTCGATGGTCTGCGGCATGATGCCGTCATCGCCCGCTACGACCAGAATGGCGATATCGGTGCACTGCGCGCCTCTCGCTCTCATGGCCGTGAACGCTTCGTGACCGGGCGTATCGAGGAACGTGATCTCGCGTCCGTCTACCGATACGCGGTATGCGCCGATGTGCTGCGTAATGCCGCCGGCTTCACC
This sequence comes from Eubacteriales bacterium, assembly GCA_045643445.1. Classification (GTDB taxonomy): domain Bacteria; phylum Bacillota; class Clostridia; order Oscillospirales; family CAG-272; genus UMGS1696. Next base: position 6,518 of record JAZUKT010000313.1, on the reverse strand, counting down.
GCTTGTGACGTTCGTATGGCGGATCGCGTCGAGGATGGACGTCTTGCCGTGGTCAACGTGACCCATGACGCAGACGACCGGTGCGCGGGTGACGAGATCTTCATCCGTCGTCGGCTCTTCGTTGAACAGTTTTTCTTCGATCGTGACCTTGACTTCGTGCGTGACCTTCGCGCCGAGTTCGTCTGCTACGAGGAACGCCGTGTCATAGTCGATGACCTGGTTGACCGTCGCCATCATGCCGAGCATCATGAGACGCTTCACGCAGTCTGCCGCGGTGATCTTGAGGCGCTGTGCCAGCTCGCCGACCGTGATCTCATCGGGAATCGAGACCTTAAGCGGCTGTTTCTTCGCCTTTTCGAGATTGGCCTTCTGCAGCCGGTCCATAGCCTGCCGTTCCTTATCGGACTTGCGGCCCGTTCCGCGCACGTCGCCTCTCGTATTCTGTTTCTTCAGTTTCTGCTTATTGGACTGGCCTTCGTCGATGCCGGTCGAGAAGTTTTCAAGCCGTTCGTCGTACTTCGACAGGTCGACCGACGTCGTGCGGGTATCGACCACGCGGATGCCGCCGGTGCGCTTACGCTCGACGCCCTGCTCGATCTTCGGCTTCGGCTTCGGCATGACGGGCGCGCGGTCGGAGCCGGAATCCTTATCGCGGAATCCGCCATTGTTGTTCGGACGGTTGTCCGGGCGCTGACTGCCGCGGTTGTCGCGGTTCTGCTGTCCGTAGCCGCCGTTATTGTTCGGGCGAGCGCCCTGATTATAGCCGTTATTATTGTTCTGTGCCGGTCTGTCGGTGCGCGGCTGATACGTCGGTGCGCCGGACGGACGCGGGCCATACGGATTCGTCACGATCGGACGTGCGGCAGGCTTCTGTTCTGCCTTTGCCTTGGCTTCCGCTTCTGCTTTCGCCTTGGCTTCCGCCTCTGCCTTCGCTTTGGCTTCTGCTTCCGCTTTCGCCTTGGCTTCCGCCTCCGCCTTCACTTTCGCCGCTTCCGCTTCTCTTGCCGCGGCCTTTTCGGGAGATTCCGGCAGGGAAATCTTCGTTTTTCCGTTCAGATATCCGTCAATATCCTTGATGCGGGCCTTTTCCGACAGTTCTTCAAACAGAAGATTGACCTCCTCCGTTTCAAGCGTGGCCGAATTGCTCTTGCCCGAAATGCCGATCTCCTCCAGCGTCGTGCTCATATCCTTCGCCTTCAGGCCGAGATCCTTCGCGAGCTGGCCGATCCTGAACATCGAATTCGACTTCGTTGCCATTCTCAATCATCCTTTCTTTCCTTGCAGCACTTGTCCTGCTCTGTGGCTTCCGCACGGAGCGCCTCATAGGCCTTCTCACACGGCCCGCGTCCCGTAAAAGCGGCCGCCGCGCAGGCTGACCGTTTCCCGAGCAGCTGTGCCAATGCCGCGCTGTCGGTTTTTCCGTATAGTATTCTTACTTCATAGGTTTTACATTTGTCGGTGAGCTGCTTCCGGGTCCGCTCCGACGCATCCGATGCGACGAGGACGAATTTCGCCCGGCCGTGACGCACCTCGGCGAGTACCGAATCTGTTCCGGTCACGACGCCGCCGGCCGCCATGCACAGCCCCATATACCGTTCTGTCATACGTCCGTTCCTTCCAGTGTATGCCGACGATGGGCGCTTTATGCGGTTCAGTCTCCGCTGTGCGCCTCGGCAAACCGTACTTCCTTCTCGAGCTCCGCGTACAGCTCGTCCGAAATCTCACAGGAGAGCGCCCGGTGCAGGATCCCCGTCTTGCGCGCCTTCCTGAAGCAGGCTTCCTTCTTGCAGAGGTACGCGCCGCGGCCGGATTTCTTGCCGGTAAAGTCGATGGAGATCTCTCCCTCCGGCGACCGCACGACACGCAGGAGATCCTTCTTCCCGAATGTGCCCTGGCAGCCGATGCACCGGCGTTCCGGGATCTTTCTGCCGCCGACAGGGGCGCCGCCCGATTTCGTTTCAGCCATATGAGCCTCCGTTACCGGGGAATCGAAGTTCAGCTTCTGATCCCCTTGATGTCGATCTTGCAGCCGGTGAGTTTGGCGGCGAGACGGACGTTCTGTCCTTCCTTACCGATGGCAAGAGAGAGCTGGTCGCCTGCCACCTGCACAACGGCGCTGCGTTCTCCGTCGAAATCCACGTCAAGGACGGTGGCGGGAGAAAGCGCTGCGGCGATATATTCTTCGGTCTTTTCGGAATACTGGATCACGTCGATCTTTTCGCCGTGCAGTTCGTCCACGATGCTGTTGATTCTCATGCCGCGGTTACCGATGCAAGCGCCGACCGCGTCCACAGCCGCATCGCGGGAGTAAACGGCGATCTTCGTGCGGGAACCGGCTTCACGAGCCACGCCGCGCACGATGACCATGCCGTCGGCGATCTCCGGGATCTCGGTCTCGAACATCCGCTTGATCATGCCGGGCGCCGTGCGGGACAGCGTTACGATCGGCCCGTATTCGACGTCGCGGTTCACTTCGGTGACGAACACCTTCACGCGGTCGCCGACGAACAAATCGTCTCCGGGGATCTGCTCGGCCTTCGGCAGGATCGTCTCGGACGTGCCGGTATCGACCCAGACGTCGCCGGTCGAGTCGTCGCGCTTCGTAACGATGGCCGAGATGACCTCTTCCTTCTTCTTTTCATATTCGCGGGCGATGTTCGACTTTTCCGCTTCCCGGATACCCTGAACGATCACCTGCTTCGCGGTCTGTGCGGAGATGCGGCCGAAATTCTTCGTCTTGATCTCGTCCTCCACGACGGAGCCGAGTTCGTAGCTGCGGCTGATCCCGCGGGCTTCCTCGAGCGAAATCTCCGCCTTCGGATCTTCCACTTCTTCGACCACGCGGCGGCACTTATAGACGCGCACGTCCTTCTTCGCCTTGTTGATATCGACTCTCACGGCCGCCGTGCCGTATTCTTTGCGGAATGCGGAGACGAGCGCCGCCTCCACCTTCTCAAGCATATAGTCAACCGGAATGCCTTTCGTTTTTTCAAGGAGCTCAAGGGCTTCAAAAAGCTCAGCGTTCATGTCTTCATCCATGCCTTTCTAAATGTTCGGTGCGCCGTCGGCTCACCAGTCAAATACCGTTTCGCATTTTGCGACCGATTTTTCGGGGAACGTCTTCGTCTCACCGCCTACGTCAACGGAAATGCCGTCCTCCGTCAGGCCGATCAGTTTGCCGCGCAGGGATTTCGATCCGTCCACGGCGGTAAAGAAGCGGAGCATCACGTCGCTGCCCGCCATCCGGCTGAAATGTTCCGGCCGTGTCAGCGTGCGCTCGACTCCGGGTGAGGATACGGCCAGCATATACGCCTCCTCGATCGGGTCGGCCTCGTCGAGCAGCGGGTCGATGGCGCGGTGCATTTTCTCGCAGTCGTCGATCGTGATGCCGCCTTCCGCGTCCGTGTCGATCGTGATGCGCAGGATCATGTCGGCGCCCTCTCGGACGTATTCGACGTCCCAGAGAAGATAGCCGAAGGAAGCGGCGAGCGGTTCCGCCAGTTCCCATACGGTCTGTGCTACGTTCTTTTTCTGCTTCATGGGGATTCTGTTTTCCTTTTCCATAAGAAGAGAGTGGACATTTTCTCACGCCCACTCTCCATATCATCATTATCCTCTTGTGTATATTATACCACAAAAATCAAGTGTTTTCAAGGTCAATTCTCCGGCACAGACACCAATTATTCCGCCCTGCAATGCGGATGATTTGGTGATTCTGCTCACCGTTTCTGCTGTCTGGTCGTCAGAACGGTCTCGAGCGCGTCGGCAAAGGCGTCAATGTCGTCGGCCGTATTCAGATGCGACAGACTCACGCGGATGACGGAATCGGCCTCGTCTGCCGGTACGCCGAACGCCTCCAGCGCCGCGCTTTTCTTTTTCGCGTGTGCCGAGCAGGCCGATCCGGCTGAGACGCAGATCCCGTGCCCGGACAGATCGTTCAGCACCGTTTCGCTCCGCATCCGTCCGCAGACGACGCTGCAGATGTGCGGGATCGACGCGCCCTCGGGCCGGTTGACGCGAACGCCGAGCACCTCCAGCCGACCGAGCCGTTCGTCAAGCCGCGCACGCAGGGATTCAGCCGCACGCCGCCGCTCGTCGAAGCAGAGCCGCCCGTCTTCCGCCGCCGCCGCGAACGCCGCGATGGAGACGAGATTTTCCGTGCCGCTCCGAAGGCCGCTTTCCTGGCCGCCGCCGGGCATGACTGCGGTCAGATTCCGCCGCTTCAGCACCTCCGCCGAAACGTACAGCGCCGCCGCGCCGCGGATCGAGTTGATCTTATGCGCGCTCACCGTCAGCGTATCCACACCGAGACCGGCCGGCGTGAACGGCGTTTTCATATAGCCCTGCACGGCGTCGCAATGCACAACGGCATCCGGGAACGCCGCCTTCACGAGCGAGGCCGCTTTTTTCACGTCGTACAGCGCGCCCGTCTCGTTATTGACGAGCATGAATCCGGCGAAAATCACGGGGCTGCCCGCTGCTTTTGCCGCGCCGAGCGCTTCCGTGATCGCGTCAGTCGAGAGAACGCCGCCCTTTGTCGGGATCCGCACGACGGTATAACCCTGTTTTTCGAGCAGCGCCGCCGGATTCTCCATCGAGGGATGCTCTCCGGCGGAAATGAGGATCGTGCCGGGATTTGCGGGGTCCCGTTTTTTGGCCGCCGCACAGCCGAGCAGCGCGATATTGTTCGACTCCGTTCCGCAGGCGGTGAAGAACACCTTATCCTGCGAGAATTTCGGCAGGCCGAGCGATTTCGCCACAGCCGCGCGGGATTTTTCGAGCAGCGCCGCCGCCTCGCGCCCCATCGCGTGGACGGAGGACGGATTGCCCCAGACGCGCGCCGCTTCCGTCATGGCCGCGAGAGCCGCTTCCGACGGGGGCGTAGTCGCCGAATGATCAAGATAAATCATACTGCCGTCCGATCATTTGATCCGCAGGTACCCGAGTATCGTTTCCACTTCCGTGAGGTGGCTGTCGAACAGCTCCTCCGTGGACGTGTAGGTGAAGAGGTACACCGTCGATTTTTTGATGCAGGCCGTCTGCAGGAAGCGGAACGCATTCTCGCCGACGGAGCCCGTGTAAACATACTTTTTCGCGTACAGACCGTCGATCTCGGCGTTCTCCTCGGAGACCAGCTCGTAATCCGGGAAGATGTTTTTGACCTCCGGCTCGTTGATCGCCCACCAGTCGTCGAGGGTGCTGTCGGCGTACGGCAGATCCCACGCCATCACGGAGACGGACGACGGGTCGCTCGCGGAACAGTAGGCTCCGGCCGCCGCCGTCATATAATCGACGGTCCAGTCGTCCGGCACGTAGAGGTAGAAGTCCGCTTTTTCGTCGGAAGCGGTCTGCATCCCGGCCGGCGGCGCGTATTCGTCCTTCGATTTGCACGCCGTCGTCAGAAGAAGCGCCGCAAGCAGCAGAAGGAGCAGCGCGATCGTTTTCTTTTTCATAATCGTTCCTTTCCGTTGGCTGTGTCAATACTGACCGTATGCGTCGACGTCAAGTCCGGCAAGCACGCGCGGCGTATCGTCGATGATCTTATTGACGAGGTCGTTCGTCGTGTAGAATTCGCCGACGCCGTTGACCACGACGATCACCTTGCCGCCGCTGATGTGGCCGGTGGATTCTTCATAGTAGCGGAAAAATTCGTAGGTGTTCGTCCGTCCGCCGACTTCCTCGACCGTCATCGTGAAGAAGCACTGCGTTTCATCCGCCAAAAGCGCCGCCAGATCGGCCTCGGACATCTTCGCGTATTCCTGATTCGTGATGTTGAGCAATTCCTTGTAGTATTCGCGGAAATTCTTCACGTCGGAATTCGGGATCACGGTGCCGCTCACCGATTCGGTCACGTCAAGCACCGCCGTGCCTTCCGACGTTGTGCTGTGCGTGAGGTGATAATCGACGGAGATGCCGCTGCCCTCGAGCGTGATGCGCCGCACGTTCTGGATATTTTCGTAGAACGGCGTCGGGAAGATCCAGGTGAACACGTCGCCCTCGAGGAAGGAGAGCTTATCGTTCGGCACCCGGATCACGGCCTCGTAGCCGTACAGATTCGAGACGGCGTAATAGGAACCGTCCGGCTGCACCGGCGAGACGAACAGCATGAATTCGTAATCCTTGTACGTATAGTCGATCGTGTAGGCGGGATCGAGCAGCCCGTAGGCTTCAAGTTCTTCATCCGTCGGACGGAAAGCCACGACCTCGTCGCCCTGCAGCGCGATGAAGTTATAGAGAATATTGTAGTAGAGTGTATCGTTGACTTCGTAGCGTTCCTCTCCGGCCGTCGGCGTCGGATACAGCATCCGCACCTCGACGATGGCGTTCGGATCGCTCTTTTCGTCGTCCGGCACACGCTCGACAACGACGAACGGTTCTTCCCCGTGCAGGACGGCGAACGTATCGACCATGAAGTAGTCGTTCGTCTGCATCCCGGCGGTGAGGATCGGCGTGAGCAGCGCGCAGGCAGGCTTCAGCACCGTGTCCTCGAGCGTCGTGCCCATGAAGTAAACGGCGTT
>JAZUKT010000312.1:0-4173 GCA_045643445.1 Eubacteriales bacterium | reverse complement strand
CGAAGGCATGCCGAACTGCGTGGATTCGCTTGCCGCCATCAAAAAATTCGTATTTGAAGAAAAACGGTACACGATGGAGGAAATGCTGACGGCGCTCCGCTCGGACTACGAGGGCTATGAGGAAATGCGTCAGGTGTTTATGTCCGCGCCGCGCTTCGGCAACGACGACGTCTATGTGGACGGCATCATGAAGGAATTGTCCGATCACTGGTTCGCGTACCTCAAGACGAAGCACACGTTCCGAGGCGGTACGTTCGCAGGCGGATGCAGCACCTTCAATCGCGCCGCACGCTACGGTCAGAGCTGCTGTGCTCTCCCGGACGGTCACCGCGCAGGCGAGCCGCTATATGCGGACTGCATCGGCGCTGCGCCCGGACGTGACGTTTCCGGCCCGACGGCGGCAGTCAAATCCGCGCTCTCATATGATCAGACGGAAGTGACGAGCGGCTTCGTCTTCCAGCTTCGCTTCGACAAGCAGCTCTTCGGCACGGAAAAAGGGATGGAATCCTTCATCAATCTTGCCAAGACGTATTTCGGGAACGGCGGTCAGCAGCTCTCGATCAACGTACTCTCCGGCGACGAACTGAAGGAAGCACAGAAGCATCCCGAACAGTACGGCGATCTGATCGTCCGTGTCGGCGGATACAGCGATTACTTCGTCCGTCTCTGCCGCGAACTGCAGGACAACATCATCTCCCGCACCAGTTATTAAACCGAATCAAACAGAAAAGACGGATCCGCTCCGTCTTTTTTCTGTTGACAAGAAAAATCCCTCCAGCCCCAAGCGGAGAGGAGGGATTTTGCCGTTTAGTCGGCGTTCTGTTCAGCGGGTACTTCCATGATGAAGGTGACCCGGCCGTTTTCGGTAAGGTATTCGACTTCCTTCTCGAAGAGATCAACGAGACGGACTTCTTCCACCTTATGGTCAGCCGTCACGCGGATCACGGCAAGATCAGCCGAGCGGGCGTAAACCTCGTCATCGATCGTGACCGTACCGGCCGTGAAGCCGCCGATCGTACCGCTCTTCATGACGGTCGTCTTTTCTGCGGTGACGAGTCCGTCGTTCGTGCAGCGGTAGTCTGCGCCGATCTCAAGATCCTTTGCCGCAGACAGTCTCGTTTCAACCTTCATTTCGGCGAAGTTGAAAACCTCGTATTCGGCGTAGATCGCACCGTCCTCATAGACCAGACCGTTCAGCGCGAGCACACGGACGGCTTCTGCATCCATCTCGACGCTGCCGAAGGATCCGTCGGAGATATACAGGAAGCGAAGCGTTTCAAGCGCGCCGACTTCGTTATTCAGAATAGCGATCACAGCGGAGCCCTCGGTGATCTCGATCGTCGAGGCGTATGCTCCCGTGCGGCGCGTGATCCGTCCGTTTTCACGGAGAACGATCACGGTGTCGTCATCACAGATGAACTTCACCTGACCCGGCTTGGCTTCCGTCGATAGCAGTTCGGATTTGCCGGGGTTGAGCGTGTAGATGTTCTTCGTATCGGACGTGATGGTCGTGCCGTCTGCGTTATTGATGATATACGCGATTTCATCGACACGGCCGTCCTTCTGGACGAATCTGTCCGCGCCGTGTACGATCACGCCGTCCTTTTCAGAGGGGCTGATGAGCGTATAGACGCCGTCGGTTTCAAGGTAACGGTAGACGTAGCCGCGCTTGGCCGAGCCGTCTTCCACGGTGATGACCTTTTCAACGCCGTCCACGTAGGCCGTCAGGATATAGCGGAACTTGCCGTTTTCATAGACCCGTTCCGGATTGTTCGCCGCAATCAGATACCGGCTGGCCTCCGCTTCGGGCTTCGCGCCGTCAAGGACTGCCACGACCGCATCCCGGCAGAGGACGACGGCTGCATCTTCACCGAGCGCAAGCTGTTCCCGGATGGAGTCTGCCGTGATACCGGCGTCTTCCTTGCCGAGGGCGTAGGTCTCGCCGCCGATCTTGGCGCTGTCATTCGTCAGTCTCGTAACCGTGCCTGCCTTCACTTCAAGGACGGCGTCGATTTCGAGTTCTTCATTCTTTTCGTTATAGCGGTAGAGGACGTAGTCGCCCTTCTTCGCGTCTGCACGATTGACAAGCTTCACGTCGTCGAGCGCTTTGTTATCCGCAAGATTCACGCGATCCTGATCGTCGATCAGCAGCTGACCGAGCTTGTACTGGCGCATCACGGCGATTCTGCCGGTTTCGCCATCCGTCATCACGGTCACCCGGATGAAGCCGAGGCGGCTTTCCAGTTCATCGAGATTTTCGACGACCGTCAGCGATCCGTCCGCGTTCACGGCGTACAGAATCACTTCATTATTGATGGTCGCAAGCTCGTCGGAGTAGGGTTCCACCAGCGTATAAGCCACGTCGCCGATCTTCACGGTACCGTTCTTACGGTTGATCTTAACACGGTCATAGTCTGCCGGATTCGTCATCGGAACGGCGGAGAGAACCGTGTATTTGCCGCCGTCCGCCTGATAGATCACACGGAAGTTGCGGCCGATTTGATCGTTCGCGTCGTCGTCCAGATTCATGGCGTCCGCCGGAACGGTCATCACAAAGGTCTTGCCGTCCGCACGGGCCAGAAGCGTTACGTGGCCGTTCTTCACAACGGTCATGCCGTCGAGGGCGTAATCGTTCGTCGCCGTCAGCATCGCATCCGCCATGCTGTAACCGAAGACTTCTTCAATAATGGAGCTGGATTCGTAGATCACGCTGCCGTTTGAGAGTTTTCTGGCTACCAGATAGTCGGAAGTCAGTGCGTTATAAAGAATGACGGCCGTTTCCGCTCTCGTCAGCGTATCGGTGTATCCGACCTTCTCAAGACCGCGGTCAAGACCGAGTTTGACTGCCGCGTTGATATACGTCCACGGATAGCCGGCGTTCATTTTGTCGTCGTCCTGTCCGAGCGCACGAACGAGCATCGTCATCGCATCCTGCTTCGTGATGCCGCCGGTCGGATTAAAGGCGTGCGTGGATACGCCGAGAATATACCCGGCCGCATTCGCCCAGGAGATTGCTCCGTTGTAATAGGGTTCGTACAGATCACGGAACTCCGTCGTATTGACCCGTCCCGCATCGTCACGGCCGAGCATCAGACGGAACAAGAGCGCCGCCATCTGTTCTCTGGTGACGGGATCGTTCGGGGAGAATTCGTTCTCCGAGGTTCCCTTGATTACACCGATATCAGAAAGAATGGAGATTTCCGTCTTTGCCGCGGCGTCATCATTTACATCGTCATACGTCATTGCAAAGGATGTGAGTGCGGAGCCCGCCACCATCAGGACGGCAAGCAGCGTACCGAGCATCTTCTTCAGACCATTCATATGTTATCCTCCTTGGTATCGTTCGGGCGATGACCGCTCACTCACCGCCGCGAAAACATGATACCATAGAGGCATTTTCAAGTCAAGCGTTTTTGTGCACATGAAACATAATTGCAATATTCATTCATTGATTTTTCATCATTTTGTACAAATTTTGATGAGCTGCCAGCATCTCCGGGATGAACGGACAGAAAAAAAGAACACCGCACCAGCCAAGGAAAAATCCGGGTGACTGTGCGGTGCTGTTTATTATCCGGGATCGACTGCGGCGTCTGGTTCTGCCGAATAGAAGGCGTGAATTTCTTTCGTGACGCTGACGAGCTGCGCGTAATAATCGTGGGCAACCTCGTCTCCTTCGTCATAGTCGGTCATGATGACGAGCAGATACGGATTTTCGTCATAGATGATCGCCATGTCGTGATAGGCGTCGATGTCCCAGCCGTATTTATGGCAGACCGTGATGTCCGGATAATGACGGCTGATCATCACGGGATATTTCGAGTGGATCATCGTATCCTTCATCATCCGGGCGTAGTCGCTTTCGCCGGCAAACCAGGCGTACACCTCGCGCAGAATGAGCATACAGTCATCCGGTGTAAGATCCATGAAATCCGAGTTCGTTCCCTTCAGCCCGAGGCGGCCGGCCAGTTCATAGAAAGACTTCATTCCGAAACGCTGCTGGATCTGATCGACGGCCACGTTATCGCTGTACAGAATCGCGTACTCGAACAATTCCCGCCAGGTGAGCATGAAGCCGGGCTCTTCCTCCATGATCTGCCCGGAGCCCTCGACGAGCATCGCATCGGGGTCATACGTCCACGTTTCGGAGAGGTCGTATTTCCGCCGCTCGCC
>JAZUKT010000311.1:0-5114 GCA_045643445.1 Eubacteriales bacterium | reverse complement strand
GTATCAATGATGAGAACGTCCGCTTTGCGTTTATTCGCGGCGGCGATCGCGTCATACACGACGGACGCCGGATCCGAGCCCTCGTTCTGGCGGATCATCTCAACGTCCGCCCGTTCGCACCAGACGCCGAGCTGTTCGATGGCTGCGGCGCGGAACGTATCGGCGGCGGCCACGATGACCTTTTTGCCGGATTTTTTGAGGTTGTTCGCAATCTTGCCGATGGAGGTCGTTTTGCCGACGCCGTTGACGCCGATCACGAGGATCACCGACGGCGACGTGGTCAGATTGAGCGGCTCGCCCTCTCCGATCAGTCCGCAGAGGATGTCGGCAAGTTCCGTCTTGACGTCTTCCGCGTCCTTGATATTCTTCGTTTTGACCCGGTCGCGCAGTTCGTCGATCACCTGTTCCGTGACCGTCGTGCCCATGTCGGCCATGATCATGATTTCTTCCAGTTCTTCAAGCAGGTCTTCGTCCACCTTGCGGAAGTTCTTGACGACTTCGTTTACCTGTCCGAACAGGGCGGTTTTAGTCTTCGTGAGTCCTGCTTTCAGTTTATCAAAAAATGCCATATGGAGTCCTTTCGTTTTCGGGGCTTATTTGAGCAGCGCTTCCTTATCGTCCGACGCGCCGAGTGTGAAGACGCGCGAGACACCGCTCTGCGGCATCGTAACGCCGTACAGCGTATCTGCGATATCCATCGTTCCGCGGCGGTGCGAGATCATGATGATCTGCATTTCCTTCGAGTACTTCTTGATATAGCGGCCGACGCGCGTGACGTTCACTTCGTCCAGAGCCGCCTCGATCTCGTCGAAAATGCAGAACGGCGACGGATTGACGCGGATCAGCGCAAACAGCAGCGCAATCGCAATGAACGCCTGCTCACCGCCGGAGAGAAGATTCAGATTCTTGATCGTCTTACCGGGCGGCGCCGCGTTGATCTCAATGCCGGATTCGAGCACGTTCTCGGGATCGGACAGGACGACCTCTGCATGGCCGCCGCCGAACAGTTCCCGGAACACCTCGCCGAAGTATGTATTGATCTTCTCGAACGCCTCGAGGAACATCCGCTTCATATCGGTCTCGATCCCTTCGAGAATGTTCATGAGGTCGGCCTTCGAGGCTTCCAGATCGGAAAGCTGTACCCGGATATGATCGTACCGCTTCTTGACGTCGTTGAATTCCTCGATGGCGTCTACGTTGACGTGGCCGAGCGAGCGGATCTTGCCTTTCAGTTCGTTCTGTGCATTGACCCACTGTGTGCGCTCGCCGTCAACGATCGTATGGCAGTCGTTCTCCTCCGCAAAACGCATGGCGGCGGCGTACGTGAGTTCGTAATCCTCCCACATACGGGCAGCCAGCTTTTCTTCTTCGTTTTTGAGCGCTTCCAGTCTCGATTCGTTCTTCGAGTGCGCGATGAACACGAGTTCCTTCTTATTCGTCTGATCTTTTTCGGTCTGACGGAGCGCGGTGATTCTCGTTTCAAGTTCGTCGCCGGCCGATTCGAGTTTCTTCTGCTCTTCGGTGAGCGAGTCGATCTGCCCTCTGAGCGATTCGGCCGTCTGCTGTCTCGTCTCGGCGTCCTCGGCCAGCGTGCGGATCTTCTCCTGCCATGCGCCGATCGCTTCGGTATGCGCGGCAAATTCGTTCTCTGCCGCCGTCAGCCGTTCTTTCGTTTCCGTGCGCAGGCTTTCGCCGGCTTCACGGTCACGCGTCAGTTCGGCCAAACGGATGCGGCATTCGTTCACGGATTCGGTGAGGTCTGCTTCACGCAGTTCCTCTTCTCCGCGCACCTCGGCCAGTTCCGTCCGTGCGGCTGCGATCCCGGCGATCTGTTCCGCTGCCGCGTCGATCGCCTTCTGCATTCTTTCAAGGTCGTCCGCGCTGCCGCGGCTGCTTTCGTCCATCGCCCGGGTGTCGTTTTCCATATTACCGACCAGTTCCCGGAGCGCCTGACGTTTGCCGTCCGCGTCGCTGAACGTCTTCTGCTCAGCAGAGATCAATACTTCCATCAGGCCGCGGCGCTCTTCTTCATCACGGATATCCGCCGTGAGTGCCGCCGTTTCTTCATCCAGCCTGCGCGCTTCCTGCTGCAGTTTACCGAGTTCTTTTTCGGCTGCGGCGCGTTCGCTCTTCAAAGCGTCGATCTGCGTCGTTCTCGAAAGCATTCCGCTGTCACGTCTGGTCTGACCGCCCGTGAAGGAGCCGCCTGCGTTGATCTGCTGACCGTCGAGCGTGACGCAGCGGATCTTCCAGTTACGCGACCGTGCGGCGTCCGTGGCGTGATCGAGCGTATCGAACACAACGACACGCGCGAGAAGAGACCGGACGATCTGCCGATACTCTTCATCGCACGAGACGAGTTCGTCCGCCCAGCCGACAAAACCGTTCACCCGTTCCAGTCCGTCGTAATCGCGGCCGCGTTCCTGCGCGCGGATCGTCGTGATAGGATAGAACGTGGCTCGTCCGGCGTTATTCTTTTTCAGCGATTCAATGGAGCGCTTGGCGGCCGCTTCGTCGTCCGTAACGATATTCTGCAGCGCCGCGCCGAGGCTCGTTTCAATGGCGACAAGGTAGGATTCATCAACCTTGATGAGGTACGAGAGCGGCCCGCGGATCCCCGTGAGACGACCGGCTTTCGCCTCGTTCATGACGTACTTGATGCTGTTATTATAGCCGTCGAAATGCTCCTGCATCCGGAGAAGCGCCGTAATGCGGCTGTCGAGCGAGTCGATCTCGGCCTGCTTCTGTCCGGCACTGCGGTCGGCGGCGACGAATTTCTCGCGCTTTGCGTTGATCTCCGCCTCGATCCCGGCCGTCTTTTCGTTGATCTCATCGACCGCCGCCTGATAGGCCTTGATCTGATCTTCCGCCGCCTGTGCCGTCTGATCGAGCGCTGCGATCTCGTCTTCGTATTTCTGAATATCCGCACGGATAGAAGCCCGACGCTGCTTCTGCGTGGAAATGCTGTTTTCGAGGACGTTCAGGCGGACCTTCAAATCGGTGAGACCGTTCTCCGCCGTCTTCTGTTCGGTGAGCATTTCTTCAAGGCGCTCGTTGCGCTCCCGGATCGTTTCACCGAGCGAGAGCCGTTCGGCATCCAGTTCGTCAAACTGCTTCTGTGCGGCGTTATAATTTTCTTCGGTTTCGGCAAGGCGCTTTTCGATCTCCGCAAGGCGTTCCGTTTCCTGCGCGATCTGCCGACGGACGCCGTCAAGCTGTCCTTCCTCGGATACGAGCGAGGTCTCGGCGTGCTGCCGTTCGCGGAGAAGGAGTTTCCCTTCCGATTCCGCCTCGTTCATGCTGCGCGTCGCCTCTTTGGTGACTTCGTAATTCCGGCGCGCGGCTTCTTTATTATCGTGAGACTGCTCGTACAGCCGCTCGATCTGGGCCGACGTGATATTGAGCGAGTCTTCGGCCATTTCCAGTTCATGCGCGGACATCTGCACGTCGCTCTCCGACTTGGCGATGGCGAGCTTCATCCGTTCGGAATCGTACAGCCAGAGTGAAACGTCCGTCTTCTTTTTCTCCCCGTACAGTTCAAGATAACGGCGCGCTTTTTCCGCGTCCTTCTCGAGCGGTCCGATACGGGCGGCCAGTTCATGCTCGATGTCGCTGACACGTTCCATATTGGATTCCGTTTCGGCGAGTTTCTTTTCGGATTCGTTCTTCCGATACCGATATTTGGCGATGCCGGCGCTTTCTTCAAAGATGCCGCGGCGGTCTTCGCTCTTTTTCGAGATGATCTCGGCGATACGGCCCTGACCGATGATGGAATAGCCCTCGCGGCCGATGCCGGTATTCATGAAGAGCTCGTAGATGTCCTTCAGGCGGCACTTCTGCCGATTGATAAAGTATTCGCTGTCGCCGCTGCGGTAGTACCGGCGCGTGACCGTCACTTCCTCAAAGGGAGAATCGAGCGTGCGCGGCTCTTCGCTGTCGTCAAAGGTGACGGACACTTCCGCGAAGCTCATCGGTTTCTTATCATCCGTTCCGGCAAAGATGACGTCTTCCATCTTACTGCCGCGGATGTTCTTCGAGGACAGTTCCCCGAGCACCCAGCGCATCGCGTCCGTAATATTTGATTTACCGCTTCCGTTCGGGCCGACGATGATCGTCGTACCGTTATTGAATTTCAGAACGGTGCGGTCGGGAAAAGATTTGAAGCCGTGAAGCTCAAGCGATTTCAGATACATGGTCTTCTCCTTCCGCTGCCGTGTCGTTGTCAGTCAACTTCATCATAATCAACCATACTTTTCGTGATTTTTTGTGGTGAATGGCTTGCGTATTCCTCAAAAATGGCAGTCCGACAGAAATGAGAGAAGTCCGAACCGGTCCCGGTCTTCTGCCGTACTCCGATTTCGGACATTCCGCCGCGTTCTCAGCTGGACACTTCTCCGAACAGAACGAGCGCCTCCCGTGCCGCGGATTGCTCCGCCTCACGCTTGGTCTTGCCGGTGCCGCGCCCGATGACGTTCGAATTCAGCCGCGCTTCCACCCGGAATTTCTTATTATGATCGGGTCCCGTTTCCTCGACCAGCACGTATTCGAGCAGTTCGCCGCTTGCCTGCTGGACGATCTGCTGCAGATTCGTCTTATAGTCGATGAACTCGCCGGAGGATGCGATAAAGTCGATCTCCGACTCGATGAACGGGAGCAGGAATTTCTGCACCGCGCCGAACGTCTCGCCGGAATCGAGATACATGGCGGCGAGCAGCGCTTCAAACGCGTCGGCGATGATGGACGCTCTCGTTCTGCCCTGATTCATGCTCTCGCCGTGACCGAGGTACATATAACTGCCGAGTTCGATTTTGGCAGCAAACTTCGAGAGCGCTTTTTCGCAGACGACGGCGGCACGGATCTTTGTGAGGTCGCCTTCCTGCTTGTTTTTGTACGTTTCAAAAAGATACGAGCTCACGACGATGGAAAGGACGGAATCGCCGAGAAATTCCAGCCGCTCGTTGAACGGGACTTTCTCGCCCTTCGCTTTCATTTCATTCGAGTAGGACGAATGCGTGAGCGCAACGGTCAGATACTGCCGATTCGTAAAGGTATAGCCGATCCGCTGTTCGAGTTCGTGCATCGGCTTCTGTTCAATAGACATGGTACGGTTTCCT